>NZ_JBVAYD010000002.1:0-222067 GCF_055413445.1 Lacticaseibacillus sp. 22
ACTTTTTAAATTGAATATTTATTCAATTTATTGAAAATGATGCACATCTTGCTGATTCATCAACTTTATCTCATCAGTTCATCCGTCAAGGAACGACGTCTTTGTTTTGACAACAACAAGTATCATACCAGCACTTGCGCGAACTAGTCAACAAAAAATTGACATAAATCAAAATAAATTCCAATTCCGAAAAACAACGAACGTTAGCAATTAAAATGCATAAAAATTCGCATATTTTGCGAACAATTGGTGGGAGAACGTGTTAAAAGTTCACTAAAACGTTTGATGACACTTGCGAACGACTGTGGGGCATTCCGTTTTCCATTTGCCACAACGACAATTAGTGTCCTGCATCAATCCATGATCTCCTTACACTAAGCTCTAAGGCAGCGTGCATCTCCTCAAAATGCTAAAGATCGTATCGTGAACCCAAAATTGCCACGTTAATGTCAAATTCTAAAAATTCGCTGCATCAACCTTGCAAACTGGCTGACCACATTCTCGCAATACCCTAACTTCATTATCATGAACAGCCTAATGCCATTTAATTAAACTAGAACAATCTATGCCCGCCTCATTTGCCTGCATTGCTGATGAAGCGTAAAGAAAAAACCGCTCATTTATGAGTGGTTTCTCCATCTAAGTGTTCAAGTGCTTCAGCGACCCACCCATCTAAATGAGCGGCAATCGGTGCAAAGCCGGTGTGAAATTTACGACTGGTCCAGTAATGTTTGCGACGCCGCTTCTTACCTAACCGAGGCGGCGCTTGCAACGCACGCAAGGATAAACTAATTTTTTGGGTATATTCGTCGATGTCCAAAATCACAACTTCAACTCGCTGGCCGACGTTAAAAATATCGCTGGTGTCCTTGACATAACCGTGCTGGCATTCTGAAATGTGCACTAAACCTTGTGTGTGCTCATCCAGCATGACAAACGCCCCATATGGTTGGACCCCTGTCACTTTGCCAGTCAAGATATCTCCTATGCGATATTCCATTCTGACACTTCATTTCATTGGATTTCTCTTTGAGTATACCCTAAAAATCAGCGGCAACCAATATTAGTCTTGAATTGTCAACCGATCGATCGTCACCGGCTCAACTGGCTTATCATTGGCACCGGTTTTGACTTGACCGATTTTCTCCACAATCGATAGTCCTGATAACACTTGACCAAAAACGGTGTGGCGATGATCTAACCACGGTGTGCCGCCTTGTTCATAGGCTTTGATAATCGGTTCGGGAAATCCGGCTTCGCTTAATTGTGCCTTCATGCTCGGATCCAGATGCCTATTCGTGACGATGAAAAATTGACTGCCGTTGGTGTTAGGACCCGCGTTGGCCATTGACAAAGCACCTTTTAGATTAAATAGTTGATTTGAAAATTCATCTTCAAAGGGTTTGCCCCACAGGCTTTCACCGCCCATTCCCGTGCCTGTCGGGTCGCCGCCTTGAATCATAAAATCGGCAATAATGCGGTGAAAAATCAGGCCATCGTAGTACCCTTTTTTAGTTAAACCGATGAAGTTCTCAACGGTTTTAGGAGCCTGTTTTGGAAATAGTGCAATCTCAAAATGTCCTTCGCTGGTTTCAAAAATTGCTTTTGGTCCCTTGAATTCTGCAAGTTCTAGTTGTGGATAGTCCATAATCAGTCTCCTTCATTTGTCTCATTCGTATTTCTAACACTAGGCGTAGTATACCAGCATCATCAATATGGGCAAAGTAAATGTCATTTGCTTTGCGCACTCCCTTAGTCAATGAACCCTTCAATGGTGATATCTGGTTAAACAGGCTTGCCAGACTACTGTCACCTTGGTAACCATTAGCAAAATATGGTAGGGTATGAACGTCATATTATTTATAGAAACGGAGCATTGCAAATGTCAGTGCAGCATGTATATGAAATCACTGTGATTGGCGGCGGCCCGGTCGGCATGTTCGCCGCTTTTTATGCCGGGCTACGTCAAGCGGATGTCTTATTATTAGAAAGTCTTGATGAACTCGGTGGTCAAACCGGAAATTTATATCCGGCCAAAATTCTTTATGATATCGGCGGCTTCCCTCATGTCAGCGGTAAGGATTTGGTCGCTCAACTGAAGACTCAGCTGATGCATTTTAAACCGGACGTCAAAACAGCTACTGAAGTTCAGACAATTGACGAGGCTGATGATGGCACTTTTATTCTGCATACGAGCCAAGGAGATTTCCACACTAAAACGGTCATTGTTGCGACTGGTGGCGGTGCCTTCACGCCGCGTAAATTAGCCGTTGATTATGACCCCGCTTTAGAAGGTCAGCAACTTTTTTATTTTGTTCAAGATCTGGAGACTTTTCGCGATCAGGAAGTTGCCATCGCTGGCGGCGGCGATTCTGCCATTGATTGGGCTTTGGCGCTAGAGCCGATTGCCCGGCATGTTACTTTAATTCATCGCCGCTCCAAATTTCGCGGACTTGAGGCGAGTGTGGCTGCACTTGAAAAGAGTAGTGTGACGATCGAAACCCCGTATTTAATCGAAGCCGTCACGCACGAAAATAAGCGCCTGGCTGTACGCTTAAAAGAAGTTCGTGGTGAGGACCAGCCCACCTTAACAGTCGACAAATTGCTGGTTAATTATGGCTTTGTTACTGACAAACGGCATCTTCAAGCATGGCAGTTCAAAACCGATCGTAATGGCATCCTGGTTGATTCACAGATGCAAACCAGCCGACCCGGAATTTTTGCGATTGGTGATGCCGTCAGTTATGCCGGAAAGTTGCCATTGATTGCCAGCGGCTTTGGTGAGGCACCGACTGCCATTAACGAAGCGCTCAGTCGGCTTTACCCGGAACGCCGTCAAGCTTTGCACAGTACCCAACTTTATCGATAAAACCAGCCAACTCAACCTAATGCCGCTAATGTGTTCGCCAGTACCGACTGCTAAGCACACTGGCCAACGCCCACTTTGAACGGAGAAGCGAAAAATGACAAATGAAGAGAAATTGTATGAACGCACGATCCAGTTATTACACGAGCGCGGTGTGCAACTCAGTGATATTGGTGAACTTGTCATGTTCTTACAGGAACGGTTCATTCCTAAATTGACGATCGAAGAAGCCACCCAAAACGTTCGCATTGTTTTGCGTAAACGGGAGGTTCAAAATGCCGTGATGACTGGTATCGCTTTAGATAAGGCTGCTGAAGCAAACAGTCTTGAGGAGCCTTTACAGAAGATCATTGCAGAAGATGAAGGACTTTATGGGGTCGATGAGGTGTTGGCCTTTTCAATCGTCAATGTTTATGGATCAATTGGTTTTACTAATTACGGCTATATTGATCGGATTAAGCCAGGAATTCTGGCCAAGCTCAATGCCCACGAGCCGGGGATCATCCACACTTTTCTTGATGATATCGTCGGGGCAATGGCTGCCGCTGCTGCCAGTCGCCTTGCCCACTCCCATCCGGAAATCGAAGACGATATTTATTGATGTTTTTCTAAAATTTTCGCATGTTTCATGAAACTTTCATCTTATCCCGTATAATGAAAGATAATTCATTAAAGGAGTTTACAAAATGACCCAGTTGTTTGATTTCATCTTACACATTGATGAACATTTGATCACCATCGTCAATAGCTTCGGCCCCTGGACCTACGTCATCCTCTTTGCGATGGTCTTCATCGAAACCGGGGTCGTTGTCTTCCCGTTCTTACCCGGAGATTCACTGTTGTTTGCCGCAAGTGCTTTAGCTGCCAACGCGGCTTACAACTTGAATGTCTGGATTCTCTTCGCGGTTTTCTTGGCTGCTGCGGTTTTAGGCGATACTGTTAATTATGAAATCGGTAAGCGTGTCGGTTCTGCTGCTTCTACCGGTAAAGGCTGGTTCGGGCGCTTGATCAATCGTGACAAGTTGCGCCAAGCAGAGGCCTTCTTTGATAAGCATGGCGGTAAAACAATTGCAATTGCCCGTTTCATGCCGCTTATCCGTACTTTTGCCCCATTTGTTTCCGGTGGTTCCCGTATGCACTACGGTAAGTTCATCCACTACAATTTACTTGGCGGTTTTTTATGGGTCACCTTATGCGTGCTCGGCGGCTTCTATTTCGGTAATGTGACCTTTGTAAAAGAACACTTTTCACTCGTTGCGCTTGGCATCGTCTTGATCTCACTTCTACCAATGGTCATTGCCGCGGTTAAAACCCGGACTGCCAAAGTCGCTGATCGCTAATCATCAAATAACAAAAAGGCGCAACGCATGTTTATAAACAACATGTACTGCGCCTTTTCTATTGCTTTGACCCGAGCCGTGCGTCTTGCCGTCCTCGCCAAATGCCCCATATCATCACTGCTTCAAACAAACCAAATGCTAATAGGAAACAAAGCATGAAGAATCCTTCCGGCAAAACATTGATAATCGGATCGGTTGCCGGATCAAACAGCCAGTCCTGATTCCGGAAAAGCATTTCATGAAAAACAATAAAGAACCGGTCAAAGTTCATTGCCAATAGTGCCGTTAACCCGATTGGCACGACTGCCCCGATCATAAACGGTCGCACCAACAAGTAACGCTTACTCGTGATTTTGAGCCGATGTAGCCAACGAATAGCAAAAGGCAGCGTTACGAGGGCCACGAGGATATCGAAAATAAAAAGACGACGCACGTCAGCAAAGTGAACCGCTCCATGCAGACTAGTTGGAAAATCCTGCATTCGAAGTGTCCCAATCCAAGGGAAATTCAGGTAAGCCATCAATTGTAAGTAATTGTGGTAAAGCCTTCCTAATGACATAGCGGCAATTTGCGGTAAGTCATCCATATGTGCATAAATTGGAAACGTCAGCAGCGTGCTCAGGATCGTAACCAAAATGACGGTACTAATTATTGCCAGCCAAAGAACCACCCACTGCCCAGCGCGTTTCATCTAAACCTCCCAGTCCGTTAACTGGTCAATTTGGTGCGTTGGCTGATGAACTTGTTTAGACACATAATCACGCGTTGACACTCCGGTATAAACCAGGATCGTATCAATGCCCGCGTTTAATCCCGCCTTAATATCGGTGTTGTAATTATCACCCACCATGGCAACCGAGTCTTTAGGCAAGCCCATTTTTTTAAGTGCTTTCTCCATAATCGTCGGCTCCGGTTTGCCAATGTAAAAAGCGCGCTGCTGGGTACTACGCTCTACTAATGCAATCAGTGACCCAGCTCCTGGAACTAATCCCCGTTCATTGGGCAGGTTGGTATCCGCGTTGGTGCCGATAAACTTGGCGCCACGCTTAATGGCCAAAGTCGCCAATTCAAACTTATGATAGGTGACATCATAATCCAAGCCCACTACCACATAGTCCGGATCCACTTCATTTAACCGTAATCCGGTATCCAAAAGAGCTTGCTTCAAGCCCAGCTCACCGATGATATACACGGATTTCCCTGAAACATCGCCGTGATTAAGATCCGTCAAATAAGCCGCCGTTGCCAATGACGGCGTGTAAATCTGATCAGGTGTGACATGAATATCGTGATTTTTGGCTAAATTATCAACGACATCTTCAGGGCTTTTAGTCGTATTGTTCGTTAAAAATAAAAACGGAATCCGCGCTGCTTGCAGCCGTTCGACAAAATCCTTTGCTGCCGGAATCCGTTCTTTCCCCCGATAAATCGTTCCATCCAGATCAATCATATAACCTTTATACTTCAAGTCTGTCCCTACTTCTTGTTAGTCTCACGTTGACGGATCGTAAAATGCCATTTGCGTGGTTGGTTTTGGTGTACGGTTTTAGCCTGTTCGCCGCGAAATTGCGGTGATCGAACTGACTTTTCCGTGTATGGTTTGTTTGCTTTACGTTTGCCATGGAATGGGTGCTTATTGGCATGTTTACGCTGCGCATTCTTAGTCGTTTGCGAATGCTGATCGCGTCCTTGCCGGCGGGGACTCGACTTAGGGGCGGGCTTGTCTAGACACGCAAGCACAAAGTAAGCACAGCCAAAATTACAGTATTCATACAGGTAATCTTCTAATGTGCTGATAAGCTGATCTTTGCTGGCACCACGGCGATCGTCTTTATAAAAGCCCCGAAGCCGTAACTGGTCATATCCCCAGTCGCCGACAATGAAATCATACTTATCAAGAATATCATTATAGCGTTCATTTAATCGCTCAAGATCGCAGGCATCCCGATAATTCTCGACAATCCGATACCGGCGCCCATCGATCGTGATCAAATCGTGCCCGACCTTGACGATTCGTAAATCTTTTTTTAAAGCCGGTATCAAGGCATCATCGATTTGTTCGGATAATGGTGATCGTTCACCCAAGTCATGACCTCCTTTTTCATCTAAAAATCGTTTCATGCGGCTTATCATCGCCGCACGTACATAGCAGTCCTTGCGTGGGTGTTCCCAAAAGTATAACACGAAACTATCTTGGATAAACTTTTGCCATGTAGTCACCGATAACCTGCCGCAAGATTTTAGGGAAAAGCAATTCATTACTGCCCATAATCTCAATGGTTGGGAAAAATGGAATGAATAAAAAGTTGTCGACGGTCGCAAACGTATATTGCTTCTCCGGAATCAGCGGCTCACCTTGCCATAAAACCCACCGCTTCTCCCGATCCACCGTTATCCCGCGATAGCCGATATCGCCAAAAATTTTCCCGCGAAAACTCATCCCGATCATGTGAAAATGTCGTAAAAACATCCGATTCTTTTCCATTTCCATGATCAGCCGCCAAAGTTCCTTGCCACTCAAAGTCACCTTCAGTAAATGCATCGGATGCGGTAAGCAAGCTAACAAATCGGCTTGGGTGACAACCCCGGGGCCAAGAGGGGTCAAAAACAAGCCGGCATTCAAAATTGCAGCATCAGTCTGAGCGGTTGCTGCCACCGCGGCTAAACCAAAATCAAGCAGTGGCGATGGCCGATCGTAGCTAATGGCTAGCTGTTTAGGCAAACGTGCGACTTGCTGTTGTTTTAATAAGGCGATTCCTTTACTTTCATAGCCTTGAATTTCACGTGGATCCGCCGCGGCACTTTGCAACAAAGCCGTTTGAAAAGTTTCGGCTCGCCGCGTTTGAATGTGATGGTCATCATTTAAGGTTAAGGTGATTTTTCCAACATAATGACCATATTTTTCAGCGGCAGTTAACAAAGTGGTGCCATGCAATTCGCCTTCAGGGAGCAAGTGATGCGTGTGCCCACCGATAATGACGTCTATTTGCGGATAATGTTGCGCCAAATGTCGGTCGGCTTCAATGCCTAAATGCGACAAAACAACCAAAACGTCATACGAACCCTCCAGCTGCTTAAGTATTGCCGGGAAAACATCCGCCACCGTCTTAACCTGCCAGCCATTCGGTTCATACGTGAGAAAAAACGGTGCCGTAAAGCCCACAATCGCCACTCGGGTTCCTGCTGGTGTCTGCTTCATAACAACCGGTTTTGCCCAGCGTGGTCTGGTCCCATCCGGCTCAAATAAATTGGCAAGTGCAACCGGAAAATTGGCATGATCATATAAATGTTCCAGCACTGCATGCGGATTACCGACGCCTTCATTATTGCCAATGGTTACTGCGTCATAACCGATTTCGTTTAACAATTGAATGTTAATCTGGCCATCGGTTGCCTCGGTTAGTGGCACGGATCGATCCATGGCATCCCCATCGTCAAACGCTAAGACACTAGCTCCTTGCGCTTGCTCAGCCGCCCGTGTTCCTAACATGAATCGCCGAATTTTTGGCCAATTTTCAAAGTGGGAATGCAAGTCATTCGTGTGCAGGATCACCAACTTCTCCACAAGGCACCTCCTTAGACTCCTTGCAACCAGCATCTTTTCAAGGTATTGCTATCAATCCATTCTAATTTCATCCTATGCCCGAAATTGCGACCGGTCAAACCACTGCTGATTGCTACCGTTCCTTACTCAAAACTGCAACCTTTAGTCGATAAATCTCATGTATTTCAGCTGCCGTCAGTGGCGTCCCGAAAGGCAAATGCGGCACCAGTAAATCGCGCTCCGGTGCATCCACGCCGACGTTGATGTTTTCCGCAATGTTGACACTATTGTGATGAATGTGACCATGTAGATTCAGCGTCTGCTTCACAATCCCCATCATCAGCGGATAGTGCGTCATAATAAATTGCGTGTGATCGTCTTTGATAATCGTACCAACCGAATGAAACGTGAACTTAGGCAAACCATTTACGCCCGGGTCATGCCGGTGCAGATATTTGAATAACGATTCATAATCATGATTGCCCTTGATAAAAACAATGCGACCGTGAAGCTGCAACAAGATCGCCAAAACTTCCGGCGGCTGAGGAAAATGCTCCGGATTCATGGCAATGTCACCCAAATGATACACCACATCCCGATCGTCAACCCGTGCATTCCAAGCTTGAATCATCGCATCGTCCATTGCTTCTACAGATGGAAAAAGTCGCGGTGCAAAGTCATTATCACCTAAAAGATCCGCGTGAAAAAAGTGGGTGTCCGCAATAAAGTATTGCATGTTACTCCTTCCGACGATGTGCATGTCTTGTCGCCACAACCCAGGTGGTCATCGGTACCGTTAAGATCACCGCAATAACCGAAATCAAGACCTGCAATAACTCGCCAACGAAAATTTTGTTATTAATCACTTGTGAAAAAGGATATCTAAGGGAAGCAAACCAGATAAACAAAGAAGAAAAACCACCAAAAAAACCGAAGAACAGCGTGTTTAAAGCCGTTCCAATGATTTCATGACCCATTTGTTTAATGCCCGCGCTGCTCGCTTGGTCCTTAATTTCGTCCATCCCGGCTGCAACCGCAATCGCCGCTTCAGCAATGGCGCCAAGCGTGCCCAGTAAAGTTGTTGCAATCAGAATATGTGGAAAACTAACCCCAATATACACCGAGAAACCTTCAAGGCTCTCGGAATCTTCCGGCCCGAAACCGGCTGTCTGGCTTAAGGTCATGACCACCAAAATCAAACCGACCAGCAACGTCATGATCAATAAAGCAGAAACAAACGCAGGCCCAGCAACATTAAGCTGATTGGTGCTCAAAAAGATCGTTGCCGCTAAAATGATTAAGCCAAAAATAACCGCGACAATAATCGGATTGAACCCGCTGGCCATTAATATCACGACCAAAATCATAAGCAGGGCATTGGCAGCCAAGGCAAAGAAGTTCGCTAAGCCTTGCTTGCCGCCAACGATAAACATCATGACCACTAACACCAAGGCTAGTGCAAGAATCGCGTTCATGCTGTCACCTTCTTAATCTTAGCCATTAACGCCGCTAATCCGCTGGTCACCGGTACTGCCAGGACAATACCGAATGCGCTAATCAGACTTTGGGCAAAACCAAGTCCCATCACCCAGATAACCGTTTGCGCGATCGAATTATTATTGCGAATCCACAAAACCGACTCCATAAACGTATCAGCGATGAAGATCATGAAAAGCACGGAAATTAAGGGACCCATCACATTCCGTCCAATGGCCATGCCGGCGCGAAATCGTTCTTTAGCCGTCTCGTGAAGCTGGAAAATAGCGACCGAAATATCACTTGCTTCATCAAGCACGGCTCCTAAAGAACCGATAACAACTTGAGCAAAGAACAGCAATTGCGGCGTTTGGGTAGCATATTTGACCTCTTCAAAATGAACCCCATTATAGTTTGTCATGGCCATAATCCCGTAACCAAGCGCCACTGCCAGTCCGGTCGCCACCAAGGATCCCAAAGAAATAGCAACAGCAATCGCTTTAAATCCGACAATGAAGACAGCCGTTAAAACAGTAAAGACAACCGCTAACCCGACAAACAACCACCAGGCTTGCCACTGTTTACTGCCAATTTCCCATTCAACTGCCGCAAAGAAGATCAGCGTATTCAGCAAAATACTGATACTCGTTAACCAAGCGCGCCGTCCCATCACAAGGAAAATCAAACCAAACGTTAGCACCAAAAGTCCCGCCAGAATTGCGTCTCGTTTGACGTTGTTCAATGTATAGGTGCCTTTATTGACATCCAAAAACACCTGCTCACCAACCCGCAGCTGATTATCCAAGCCGCCGCTAAACAAGTAGGTATTATGCATGGTGACCCGCCGCCCCCGGTTAGCAGTATTCAGCAGCCGAACCTGCACCTGTTGCTTCACCAGACGATCGTGATTCTGGTCTTCATCCTGATGACTCTCGGTCTTGACTACTTTCACGGCTTCGACTCGCCCAATCGGTTTGGTATAAAGGCCGCTATCAAACTGCATGCCGATAAAAACCGCAATTGCCGCTATAAACGGCAGTAGCCATTTACCTATGTATTTCACGCGGACCCCTCGCTTTCATATGCCTTACATTATATAAGTGGCGTCAATCCAACGCAAAATCCCCGACCGGTTTAAACCGGAAGTTCTAAAATGGCGCGCCTACACCCGTAATGATGCTGGACTTCATTTAAAATTGATATTTTTATTAAAATATTCGGCTGACAGGTACCTTCACCGAGACAAGTGAATGCAGCAGCCCATTAACCGACGTGATTTTGCTTGAGAATCTCATGATAAGCATCACGAATTGGGCCCTCCGGCTTGTCCCATTCTTCCCAACTCGTTAAATCGGCCGGTGGAAACTCGTAATGTTCATTAATATATTTTTCATAAGTCGTCACGGCCGTCGAATGGGCAATATTCAGTTGAACGATCCGGACCCGCTTAATAAATCCCTTCATCGCGGCTTTTTCGGCACGTCCATTCATCATGACGTTCCCTAACTCGAAATAACGACTCCCGTCAAGACGCGTTATTTCCTGAATTAAATCGAAAACCTGATATTTTTCTGCCATTTTCAATTAAGGCTCCTTATTTGATTTCACGAAGTATGGGAAATTGTCCCAGTCGCGTTGCGGTGCTATCTTTGTGGTATGATGTTTTTTTCTGGAAAGGAGCAGCCTGTATGGGCAAACGACTCACACTGATAGTCTTTTTAGTGCCATTATTTCTTCTGCTTTCGGGGTTTACGCTAGTTGGCCACCGTGGTGATCCTTTAAATTATCCGGAAGAGACCTTTCAAAGTTTCGACAGTGCTTTTAACAACGGAGCTGATTACGTTGAGCTTGACGTCCATGAAAGTGCAGATGGTGTGATTGTGATTCAACATGACACCACGATTCAGCGAACGACTGGTGCCAACTTGGCGATCGCGAAAACAAACTTCGCACAACTTCAGCAATATCATACCAAAAATGGCGAACCGATTCACAGCCTAGAGGAACTCTTCGCCCATGAGCAACAAACAAAGCATAAATTCCTGATTGAAACTAAAATTGTAAAAGGTGAACCGCATCCGCATCTAGAAGACAAAGTTGCGGCCCTGATCAAGCAGTATCACATGGAAAATCGCGTGATGTTTCATTCATTCTCAGCAGCTAGCCTCAAACGCTTGCAGGCAGCTCTGCCAAATATTCCGCGAATTTTGATCGTTGGCTCGCTTAAGCGGATCAACTTTGACGTCTTGACGTACGTGGACGGTATTAATCTAAGTTCCGATTTAGTGACGCCGCAACTTGTCACCCAACTGCATGATCTTGGTAAGAAAGTTTATGTCTGGGATGAAATGAACGAGGATCGGGCGAAATGGACTTGGCTCGTCAATCTCAACATTGATGGCGTCGTCACTAATTACACCAGCCTCGGCCACGAGTTTCAAACGCTTAAGGCAGCTGCTGTCACCACCAGCATCAATGATCTTGGGGCAAACTCAAGCCTTGCTGCACTGCCAGTTTATGAAAATCCTTATCAGCCATTGTTGCGCTCTGAACGGCTGGCACCGCAAACTCCGATCATGATTTCCAGCATGGTTTCACTCGCTGGCAGTACGTACTATCAAATTGGCGATAATGCGTTTGTCCCGGCCGAAACCATCAACCTTGCCCCTGAAGCCGGTTGGGCAAGTCTTTTTCTCCATCAGCGCATCGTCATTGCTAGCCGACACTTTAAGGTACCTGTGCACGCCAATCCCTTACATCAGCAAGCCATTACCGGCCATGTTGGCAATCACAAATGCTACCGGGTATTAGCAGCCCGTTATCAAAGCGGCCAGCTGTATTTAAAAACAAAAATCGGTTGGTTAAACGCCAAAGATTTACAGGTGCTGCCAACCGCCGAGAATATGCATATCTGGCTCACGCTCTATCGCAGCATCCCCGAAAACCAAAAACCGCTCCTTCACTGGGCACTTGGCGACACGGCCTTCGATACACCGCTTCTCAATGCCAGTGTCCTGAACATCGGTTAAAAACTTCAGTTGCCCTATCAATAGGCGCGGTGTCTGTCTTCACTACGCATTATCAATGATCGAGTCATTCATTCGTTTCTATGCCTTAAACATGCTATTCTTAAGGCAACACTAGTAAGAAAGTAGGTTAACCTTATGACCATTAATTGGCAGCAAGAAGCTGAAAAATTGGAACCCCAACTTCTCTCAGATCTAACCACACTTTTGAAGATCAATTCGGAACGTGATACTGACCATCAAACCGATGAGTATCCACTCGGACCGGGACCGGCCAAAGCGCTTGAAGCATTTTTGACGATTGCACAGCGGGACGGTTTCAAAACATTAAATGTCGACCATGTTGCCGGCCGCATCGAATTAGGCGATGGCGACGAAATCTTTGGGCTTTTTGGCCATGTTGATGTCGTGCCCGCGGGACCAGGCTGGCAAACCGATCCATTTGACCCCGTTATTCGCGATGGCAAGATTTATGGGCGCGGAACAAGCGATGACAAAGGCCCAAGTATCGCTGCTTACTATGCCTTAAAGCTCATTCGCGATCTCAAGTTGCCGATTAATAAAAAGATTCACTTCATTCTTGGTACCGATGAAGAGTCTGACTGGGTCGGTATTCACCGCTATCTCGAAACTGAACCTGCTCCCGACTTCGGATTTTCACCAGACGCGGAATTTCCTATCATCAATGGCGAAAAAGGGATTGCCAGTTTTGAAATCGTTCAAAAACCAATCGCCGCTGCAACCGCTGATCTAACGTTGAATCATTTTTCCGCCGGTATTCGGCCAAACATGGTGCCACAAGAAGCAAAGGCTGTCATCAGCGGGCCATTACCGGAAGCATTTGTGACGCAAGCCGAGAAGTGGACAACAGAGCAAGAAGTCACCTTCACTCTGACACCAGGCAACCCGACAACGATTGAATTGATTGGAAAAGGCGCCCATGCCCAAGAACCAAAAGATGGCAAAAACGCCGCAACCTATTTAGCAACGCTTTTGGCCGACTTACCATTTGATCCAGCCGGGAAAGCCTATCTGACCATGATTGCCAACCACCTTCATCTAGACTCACGTGGTCACAATTTAGGGATTAATTATACCGATAAACTAATGGGCGACCTGACAGCAAGTCCGGATATCTTCACCTTTACGCAAGACGGTCCCCAAAGCGTTCTGGTCAATGTCCGCTACCCGCAAGGAACCGATGCAGCCAAAATCCGTGATCAGATTGAAACGGCGCTAGGAGCAGATCAGTACAATGTGGCAGTCAGCGGTCACGCTCAGGAACCACACTATGTATCCGGTGATGATCCGCTTGTCAAGACATTGCTTCAGACTTTTAGCGATCACACAGGCATCCCCGGTCATGAACAAGTCATTGGCGGTGGCACTTATGGTCGTATCATCAAACGCGGTGTTGCCTTTGGTGCCCAAATGCCAGGCCAGGAAAATGTCATGCATCAGGCAAATGAATATATGCCGATCAAAGACATTGTGGCAGCAGTCGCCATCTATGCCGATGCAATTAGCCGGTTAGTGAAGTGACTTTGCCCGCTTGATTGCGCTGCGAACACTAACGCCTTGACGCTCTTTAAACTAATCATGCAACCCAAGCGCCAGAAGTCGGCAACTCACAATGTTGCGGTGACTCCTGGCGTTTGTGCGATGCAAATCAGAAAGGAAGCTTATGATGTTTACACCTCATGCTTTAGATCCATGGTTAGACGATCCTCATTTGCGTGCAGCCGTTGCTACTCAGGCAACAGTGACCTCTACCAACACCGTTTTAAAACACGCCGTTCAAAATAACAGCACAGTCCCACAAATTCTTATTGCCGGTGAACAAACTGCCGGTGTCGGCCGTCACGGCAAACATTTCGCCAGTCCTGCCGATGCGGGGCTTTATCTTAGTTACGCATTCCATCCGCAAATCAGTCAGTCCCTGATCACACCAGCTGCAGGGGTTGCGTTGCAGCAGGCAATTGAAACCCAGTTTGGCATTGTAACCGCGATCAAATGGGTGAATGATCTGCAAAAAGGTGGTCGCAAGGTTGCGGGTATTTTAGCGGAAGCACTCATTGAACACAACGCTGTGGTCTTAGGCATCGGGGTTGATCTTTTTCCGGCTCAATCAGCAGTGCTGCCAACCGACCAGCCGATCACCACGTTACTTTCCAATCAACCAGATAGCGATCCGCGTCCAGAACTGGCAGGGCGGTTTTTAACCAATCTGATGCGTCTATTTGCCAATCCGGAAACCATTATGCCGATTTATCGCGCAAAAGCTGCATGGGTTGGCCGCCGAATTACGGTGAGTGGCACACAAAACCCGCTGACCGGAACCATCAGCGGGTTTGATGACAATGGTGCCTTACTGTTACAAACGGCCCAAGGTACCATGGTGGTTACGAGCGGCACCATTCGCCTAGCCGACTAATCAGTTCAGGCAGTCGTTAATTAGCCAAGAGCAATTTAGTTAGATCACTAAATTCGTTCAGTTGGTAAGTCGGGGTAATTTGATCGCGATTCGGCTGAAAATGCGGGTTAAACCAGATCGAATCAATCTTACCGTTAATCCCGCCTTGAATATCCGAGGTTAACGAGTCGCCCATAATCAACGTCTCGTTGCGATTAAACCGCGGAATACGTTTAGCGACATAATCAAAGAACGCGACAGTCGGTTTGGGACTACCCACACTATCAGAAACAAAAATATCCTCAAAGTAATCAATCAAGCCACTGGTGGCCAATCGCTGGCGCTGAACCGGCTCAATACCGTTACTAACAATGAAGAGTCGATAATCTTTTAATGCATCCAAGGTTTCCATAACATGTGGCAATAAGATCGCTTCTTGGTCCAAAAAGTGGTGATAAGTGCGTTCAGCCAAGTGCGGATCAGCATCAATGCGATGATGCCGAAATAACTTGGCAAACCGCACTTCAAAAAGTTCCGGCCTAGTGATACGACCTGCTTCGTAATCGCGCCACAAATTGGCATTTATCTTTAAATAACTCGCTTCAATCCGCGGTGTGTACGTTAATTTCAGCTTGGCAAACATTTTTGCCAGGCTTTTTAATTCCCCTGCCTTAAAATCCAACAAGGTATCATCCACATCAAACAAAATAATTCGATACATAACCTGCTCCATTCTCTCATTCATGACATATGCTATTAGTCTTACACAATGAAAGTTAAGTCGCAAGAGCGTGAACCGGCGCGCTTAGGAGTCGGAGTGTAAGCGGCCTGGGACGTGATGGCCGGGTTTTGGCCATTGCGTTCCAGGTCCTTACACGCAGACTCCTGCGCCGGTGAACGCGTTTCAGACCAGAGCGTGAACCAACCCGCTTAGAAACCGGAGCATAAGTGGCCTTGAGCGCAATGGCCCGGGCTTGGCCATTGCGCTCAAGGTCCTTATGTGCAGGTTTCTGGGCTGGTGAACGCGTTTCAGACCAGAGCGTGAACAGGAGCGCTTAGAAATCGGAGTGTAAGTGGCCTCAGACGTGATGGCCGGGCTTTGTCCATTGCGTCTGAGGTCCTTACACGTAGATTTCTGCGACTGTGAACGCGTTTTAGAGCAGAACGTAAACCGGCGCGCACGCGTAACCCCCCTAAAAAAACCACCACCCCAAGCCTAACGATCCTTACATTCAAACCTCCAAACACCTCACTTGGCACTCCCCATTTACAGCATTAGAATCCGCCCTGTTTTTAAGGTATACTAAGGCGTACTAGACCAAAATTTAAGGTGGGACAAGCACTTGAAAAAGTTCGTCAATCGGGTCAAGACGCTTGGGACTCGATTTTGTCGCTGGTTCACGCAATTCGTGACCCGGCATCCCGATTCCAAAGCAGATACCAATCAACAACTAACAGGTAAAGCTACCGTTGTCTATTATGGCAACGTGACACTTCAAAGCATCAAAACAACTGTTTACTATTTATTAGGCGTTTTAGGCATTGCTGTCGTGTTTGGCCTCGGCTTGTTTGGCGGCTATTTTGTGTCGATTATTGACGCAACGCCAATTCCAACTGAAACTGCTATGAAAGCAACGTTGTCCAATACCAGCCGCACTTCCAGCATGTATTTTGCCCACAACGTCAAGCTTAGCGATGTTAAAAGCGACCTGTACTCAACCAAAGTCAACCTCAATGAGATGTCGCCATGGCTCACCAAGGCGATTATCGCCACTGAAGATGAAGACTTCTATCGCCACAACGGCATCGTTCCTAAGGCGGTTATCCGTGCGTTCTTCTCCGACTTAACCGGTATGGGGAGTCAGACAGGTGGGTCAACTTTAACGCAGCAAGTGGTCAAAATGATGTTTTTAAATTCGGAGACAACCTTTAAACGTAAGGCTGCTGAAATTATGCTGGCCCGGCGTTTGAACAATCACTTCAGTAAAAACACCATTCTGGCAACTTATCTCAATGTTGCTACGCTTGGTCGTAATAACAAAGGCCAAAATATTGCCGGAGTTGAAGCAGCGGCTCAAGGACTGTTTGGGGTTTCGGCTAAGGAAGTTAACTTGCCGGAAGCGGCTTTCATCGCTGGCCTGCCGCAAAGTCCATTTGTCTATACCCCTTACACAGCCGATGGTAAATTGAAAACCAGTCTCAAAGCCGGTATCAATCGCCAACAAACCGTTCTCTTCCGCATGTACCGGGCTGGCGTTATCAGCCATCGTCAATATGTTGCTGCCAAATCATTTGATTTAAAGGGTGCCTTTCTCCAGCCAGAAAAAGCAGACCAGGATGACGATGAGTATGGTTATGTCTATAACATGGTACTAAGTGAAGCCAAATCATTGTTAGCCGAGAAATTAGCAAAAAGCGATGGCCATTCTGCAGCAGAACTCGCAAAAGATAGCGCTTTAAACAATGATTATCTTCGACAGGCAGGCGATCTTTTTGCGTCCAAAAACTATCGCATTAAGAGCACGATTGACAAAGATGTTTATGATCGCATGCAATTTGTCATGCGCGCAACCCGTGATACGTTCGGTCAAACTTATACCAGTAGTCAGATTAATCCGAAAACCGGTGAAACGGAAACCGTTAAATATCCGGTTCAAAACGGATCGGTTGTCCTTGATAATCAAACCGGGGCCGTTCTCGGCTTTGTTGGCGGCGTGACCGGCGAACTCAACCATATTTATACCCTCCGTTCCCCCGGTTCGACGATCAAGCCACTTTTGGTTTATGCCCCTGCGATTGACCAAAAAATTATCGGCTCGCAAACTGCCTTAGCTGATTTCAAAACCAATCTCGGGAACAATTACAGCGTCACTGACTATGGCGGCCAGATTCAAAACCGCTTTATCCCTGCCACTGAAGCACTGGCACAATCCTATAACATTCCTGCTGTTAATCTATATAAACATATCAAGCCATCCGTAAACGTCAAAGCCTACATGGAAAAGATGGGTATCAACACCCTGACCGACAATGACTATAGTCAACTTGGTCTGGCACTTGGGGGTACTGATTACGGGGTCGACGTTAAGGAGCAAGCCAGCGCCTTTTCAACATTCGCCAATCAAGGTGAACATGTTCCCGCCTACGTCATTTCCGAAATTGTCGATCCCTCAGGCCATGCCGTTTATCGTCATCAAGTCAAAAAGACCAAGGTTTTCTCTAAAGGCACCAACTACATTATGAACCAGATGCTCAAAAACGTGGTTGCATCCGGAACTGCGGAAAGCCTGAACTATCAGTTGCGATTTAATACCGATAATCTGATTGGTAAAACCGGGACCAGTAACGATTTTCGCGATATTTGGTTCATCGGCTCAACCCCGGGCATCACGATTGCCAGCTGGATGGGGTACGATAATAGTAATGGCACGAACTATACCCTCACGGAAAATAGCTCGATGACCAACGAAGCATATTGGGCAAAACTGGCCAATGCGGTGTATCATACCATTCCTAAAAAATTCAAAGCGGATAAGAAACTAAGTCGACCGAGCACCGTCAAATCCGTCACCGTTGATAAACAAACCGGTCAGCCGGCTGCAAGTCTTTCGTTTAACGGACACACCTACCGTACTGGCGGCTCAACTGTGACCAGCCTTTATAATGACTGGGAGCCAACTGCCAAGGCCGAGTTTGCAATTGGCGGCAGTAAAGATAATTATCAGCTGTTCTACGATTATCTTGATGGTAAAAGCAATGGTTATGGCCAAGTGTCAGATGCTAACGGCCGCTCCACCGAGGCTAAAAAAGAACATCAGGAAACGCCGATTACGACAGAAACCCCTTCATCAGCAGCAGCTTCTAGCAGTCGCACACCTAGCGTGACCGTACCATCAAGTCAGCAAAACCAACAAGGCACTTCGGAAAATCAACCGAGTGAGCCGCAAACTACCGGTACTGGCGGCAACAATGGCACAACCGGTGGCGGTACAGGCACTGAAGCAGCCACCACCAGTTCTGCACCGACAACAGGCGGTACCACGACTACTCCGCAAACCCCGTCAACTAATACAGGTACCGGCCATTAACTGATTAACTACCGTCTAAGCAATGTGCGGATGGCAGCATTGATCTTTATCATACCAACAAACCAAAAAGCAGATGAACCGCGCCATATATGCGCTGATTCATCTGCTTTTTATCGTCTATGCTTGCTTGGCATGCCGCCAGAATATCGTGTTACTTCTGTCTACTTGGTTGAACCACGCTTCAGAATATCAAAACCTAGCATAACGGTCTTTTCTTCGATTTCTTCTTTATTCATCATCTTGGTGAGCAAGCGCATCGCCACCGCACCAATGTCATACAATGGTTGATCAATGGAGGTCAACTGTGGCCGTGTCATTTCCGTCAGCTTCGTATTGTTACTGGAAATAATTTCGAAGTCTTCTGGAACCTTAACGCCTTTGTCCAGCGCACCATCCAAAATGCCAACCGCCAATTCGTCATCGCCGGCAATGACAGCTGTTGCGCCAACCTTTTGCAACTTACCGAATAAGGCCAACCCAGCCTGATAACTTGGTTCATTTTCAAAAATCAGGCTTTCATCGTAAGCAACACCCGCTTTTTCAAGTGCCTGCTTGTAGCCTTTCAAGCGAAATTGACCATTGATCGGATGTGTCAATGAACCGGTTGCCAAGGCGACGCGCTTATTGCCGCTTTCAATCAACTGTCTGGTCGCCTCTTCAACCGCAGCCACGTAATCAATATTGACGCTGCCTACCTGTTCGTCAGGATCAATTGACCCGGCCAAAACAACCGGTGTTTTGCTGCGTGAAAACTCGGCGCGAATCGCATCTGTCAACTCGTGCCCCATAAAGATCAAACCATCGACTTGTTTCGCCAGTAAGGTGTTCAGAACCGAGACTTCCTTTTGGTTATTCTCATCCGAATTGGCCAGAATGATGTTGTATTTGTACATGGTGGCAACATCGTCAATCCCCCGCGCCAGACTCGAAAAGAACATGTTGGTCACATCGGGAATGATAACGCCGACAGTGGTGGTTTTCTTACTAGCCAAGCCGCGGGCAACTGCATTTGGTCGATAGTCAAGGCGCTCAATGACTTCCAAAACCTTTTTACGCGTAGCCGGCTTAACATTTGGATTGCCGTTAACGACTCGTGACACCGTTGCCATGGACACATTTGCTTCGCGGGCAACATCATAAATTGTAATTGTTTGTTTTTCCACTTTATTTTCTCCTTAGTCGTGAAAATGAAAATTCACGAAACCTCTATTTACATTCCAAAATAACAGAACCAGAACGGCAATGCAAGCGTTTTACTGATTTTTCCATGAAATTTTCACAAATAGGCTTTTCAGAAAGTTTTAGCATTTTCTCCGTGTTATACTGATGGGTAAAGTTGCGTTTATGTTGCTTGCTAAGCCGCCAGCAGCGAGTTTTAAGGAGTAGCCTGAACCAACTGTTTTCAACACACCACAGGACATGATGAATCGTCAAGAAATTGACTTACCCAGTGGCTGTTTAATCAGGTATGTCATTTTGACGTTTACTTTTGCATTTGTCCTTTGAGGAGGAAAATCATGAACGAACATTTAGCAGCATTACAGACTTGGATCGGTGAAGAAGGCCTTGATCTTGCTTACATTAGCGACCCGATCAACATCAACTACTACACCGGATTCTTCCAAGATCCAGAAGAACGGATTACGGCTTTAATTGTCGCTCCAGATCACGATCCCTTCTTGTTTACCCCGCAACTGACCATCGAAGAAGTCAAAAAAGCCGGCTGGGCCTACCCGGTATTCGGTTATCTTGATCACGAGGACCCGTTTGCAAAACTGGCGAGTCATATTAAAGCCGTCAACCCCAATCCGACAAAATGGGCAATCGAAAAAGATAATCTCGCCGTTTTCAAATTTGAAGCGATCATGAAGCAGTTCCCCGACGCTACCTTCCCGATTGATGCTTCTCGTTTTATTGAAAAACAGCGCCTGATCAAAACCGCTTCAGAGATCAAACAGATGGAAGCTGCTGGTGCTCAAGCCGACCGGGCATTTCAGGCAGGATTCAATGCCATTAAAGCCGGAGCAACCGAACAAGAAGTCGCCGCTGAAATCGATTATGCCATGATGAAAGAAGGCGTCATGCACATGAGCTTCGGCACCATTGTCCAAGCTGGTGTCGATGCTGCCAACCCGCATGGCGAACCGATGGGAACAAAACTCGCACCTAACGAATTGGTTTTGTTCGATCTGGGCACCGACAATCATGGGTATATGTCCGATGCGACCCGCACAGTTGCTTTTGGTCAAGTCACTGGTAAGCCACGGGAAATTTTTGACATCTGTCTTGAGGCTAACTTAACCGCGATGGACGCTGTTAAGCCAGGACTTAAAGCATCCGAACTGGACAAAATTGCGCGTGATATCATTACTAAAGCGGGCTATGGCGAGTACTTCAATCATCGGCTCGGCCACGGCATCGGTATGTCGACGCACGAATTCCCGTCCATCATGGAAGGCAATGATATGATCTTGCAGCCCGGCATGTGCTTCTCCATCGAACCCGGTATCTATGTTCCGGGAGTGGCGGGGGTCCGCATTGAAGACTGTGTCCACGTCACGGAAACCGGCTGCGAACCATTTACGCACACATCAAAGGAATTCACGGTCATTAATGGTTAACTTGTGACGTTAATTGTTGCTCTTTTGAAATCGTGGGTTACATGTCAATCTAGTAAAAAAGGTTCTAACAATGACAAGCTCAGTCATTGCTAGAACCTTTTTTAGATTCACTCACCAATTTCTTTCAGCCTAAAAGCTCAGATACTAAACTATTTATCCCTGATCCGCTGCTTCCTCCAGCTGCTCATATAAGATGCCGGCCTGATGAAGCGCCATTTTAATCTTCGCAATGTCGCTTTTCTGCTTGACACTAATGGTGTGCAAATGAATACCGCCCGTTAATTCTGATAAAAGATGGCCATGATACCGCGCGACCCGACTCAAGAACAGTTTCATGTCGGCAACGGTACGAATATTCAATTGCCCGCGTAACTGGCCATACAACGGATGCTCAACCAACACATCTTCAATCCAGCCACCGTTATCAAGAATCAATTGAAGCTCCTGCTCGGTTTGGGCGGGGGTATGCTTACATGGAACCAAAAATTCAAGTGCAGCTGGTTGCGATAACGTATAGCCTCTTGGGGTGGCAATAATGGGTTCGCCTTGTGCCCGTAATAGTGCAATATCCCCGACGATCGTTTGGCGACTGACCGTAAATCGGCGTGCAAAACTCGATGCACTGAGCGGTTCAGCTGCCGTACTCAATGCAGCCTTGATATGCGCCTGACGTTCACTGTTTAACATGTTACTCCCTCAATTTCTAACCAAAATAGCCAATTCGGCTCGCCTTGACCGTTACGATGTGAAAAGCGACAAGCGAAGGGTACTCACACGGAGTTACCTTTCGTTTGCCGCCATCTTTAATCATCAAAAAGCTGATAATTACTTATCTGCTGCTTGAGAATCTGCCGCTGCCGAATCTGCTGGTGCCTCTTTAATCGTGACCGGTTTTGTCGGTTCAGGCACTTCATCGGTGCGGGTTTCACTACCCTCATCATCGTCTTTCGCCTGCGCAAACGCACTTTTACCATCAAGAACGATGTCATCAAAATCTGCTGAAGTATCGGTATCATTAGCCGTGTTCAGCTGATCGCGTAATTGTTCGGTTGCAGCATCATAATTAGCCAAGGCTTGTGACCCGTCAGCATCGTTACCGCGCGTCTTGATCTCATCTACGAAATCCGTTGCACTCTGTTTCCAATCAGCACTTGCTTCTTTGGCGTAATCGAAATAATCAACCGCGCGATCAGCAAGGTTCTCAGACGCATGCTTAACCCGCCGCTTCAACTCATCACTGGTTTGCGGTGTCAATAAATAAGTCGTTGCCAAGGCGCTAGCAGCTCCAAATACAAATCCAAGCAAAAAATGTCCTTTTTTAGCCATTATGTTTCCCCCTGCTATTCATTTTGATGTTTCTTTTTGGTCAACATTGAAAATGCTTTGGCACCCATTCGTGCAGCAACCGTTGCCTTAGCCCCGTTTTTTGCACCATTCGTGACCCGCTGAGTGAGCTGACGCGTTGACTGGTTCAAGTCCGAAACACTTTCGCCAAGTTCACCAATCGCGGTAAAGACCGGATCAATCGCCGCCACCTTGCCATTTACATCTTCAAGAAGGGTATTGCTCTTGGCAAGTAGGCCTTCAACTTCTTTCGTCAAAATGCCAAGCTCCCCGTTGATCGTATCCAACGTCTTATTCGTCTCAGCAACGGTTTCTTTAACTTCTTTGGTTACGCCAGAAACGCGAACAGCAATGATGGCAATCGCCAAAGCAATAATCAAAAAAGCCGTTGCCGCAATAATCCAAGCAATCTCTCCACCTGACATCCAACACCCTCCTATTTCAAACCAGTTGGTTACATTAATCATAACATCGTCACAACACGCGTGCAAAAGATTTAAAAAGCGTGAGCGCGAGCCGGCGCGGTTAGAAGTCGGAGTGTAAGTGGCCTTAAGCGTGATGGCCGGGCTTTGGCCATTGCGCTTAAGGTCCTTACACGCAGACTTCTGCGCCGGGGAGCGCGTTATGGGCGTAAACCAGAATATAAGTGGCCTTGAGACTAAATGGCTGGGCTATGGCCATTTAGTCTCAAGGTCCTTACACGCAGGTTTCTGGGCTGGCGAACGCGTTTCAGAGCGTGAGCGCGAACCGGCGCGGTTAGAAGTCGGAGTGTAAGTGGCCTTAAGCGTGATGGCCCGCACTTGGCCATTGCGCTTAAGGTCCTTACACGCAGACTTCTGCGCCGGGGAGCGCGTTATGGGCGTAAACCAGAATATAAGTGGCCTTGAGCGTGGTGACTGGGTTGTGGTCAATACATCCAAGGTCCTTACATGCAGATTTCCAGATTTTCGATCCCGTAAACGCGTTTCAGATCCTAAGCCGATTTCAGACGTAGCTTTCTGCACTTACAACCACATATTGAAACCATCCGTCCTCACACTTCCTTCACAACCCTACCTAACATTAAAAATTGCCTCACACGCGGCAAATCCCCAGCAAGCTAGCCCTGATTCTGATAAAATGAGGCTAATACAAAGGAGGCCATCACGTGATTCGCATGATCTTCACAACCGCGACCGTGACTGGACAATCCAATGTCTGGTTAAGGTACTTTACGAAAATTAATTGGGACCAGATTGCCGGAACTTTGATTGATAAAGTGCTCTCGTTGCTATTCTTCTCAATTCTGTTTCTTGCGCTCTACCGCTTAGGCCAATTTGCCATCAATCGCACCTTTAAAAGTTACCAACATCGCGCCAAGTTATCAGGAACACGCGTCAAAACTATCCACGCGTTGTCCAAAAATCTTTTTTTCTACTTTGTTCTCTTCTTTTATTTTTACGCGATCCTCTCAACATTAGGCGTTCCTGTGGGCACGTTGCTCGCTGGGGCTGGTGTTGCCGGGTTGGCGATCGGCTTTGGCGCTCAGGGCTTCGTCAATGATGTCGTAACTGGTTTCTTCATTTTGTTAGAAGCCCAGTTTGATGTCGGTGATGTGGTTAAACTAGGAACGATTTCCGGAACCGTCACTAGCCTAGGATTACGCACAACTGTGGTAAAAAGCTACGATGGTACGGTTAACTTTATTCCTAATCGCAACATTACGATTGTCAGCAACCTTTCCCGCAGCAACATGCAGGTACTTATCAAATTGCCGTTAGCCCCAACGACCGATCTTGATTTGGTCCGCCGCACGATTGAACATGTCAATCACAATCTGGTACCGAAATTCTCAACTATTACGGATGGGCCGGATATCCTTGGCCTGACTGAAGAAAAAAACGGAACTTTTACCTATCAGGTTCTGTTCTACGCCGAAAATGGTGAACAAGTCAGCCTCAAACGAACTTTCCTGGCTGCCTACATTGCCGCATTGAAATCTGCCGGCATTCATGTCATTACACCGCCGCTGAATCTGCAAGCAGGTTCATGATCGACCTTATCCGTGTTTGTCTATTAATAAATCCATCTATAAGGAGATGTCATGCTTAATTTTATCAAAGGTGCCATTATCGGCATTGCACTTGTCATTCCCGGACTTTCCGGCAGTATCTTTGCGGTTGTGGTTGGGCTTTATGATCGCCTCTTAAATGCACTTAATCACTTTCGCGCCAATCCGCGCAAAAATTTACGCTTTCTGACCCCGGTTGGCTTAGGCGCAATTGTCGGGATCCTTTTGTCTACTAAGGCGGTTCTGGTTATCACGACTCACTGGCCATTACCGAGTTACGGTTTTTTCATCGGCTTGGTACTGGGGATCGGACCGTTCATTTATCGCAAGCTGGTTCTTAAGCCGTTTTCATGGTGGTATCTTTTGTTGATGCTTGGTGGATTTATTGCGATTTATGGATTAGCCAAGCTTGGCGGCACCCAACCGGAGAACCTGATCGCCATTCAACGACTATCGAGCGTGCGGGATGCCGCAATCATGGGTTTTTCAGGTATCTTTGCCGTATCATTAATGGCGATTCCCGGGATTTCCGGATCGGTCATGCTCATGGTGATTGATCAATATGGCACGGTTTACCATGCTGTCAGTCAGTTAGGTGATGCTGCTCGGGCCTTGGTTGCCGGTAATTGGGCCGGGTTTACGTCCGCGATGGGATCTGTCGCCTTACTGGTACCTTTTATGGTAGGTGCGTTGATCGGGCTCATTGCCATTGCCAAACTAATGGGTTATTTACTAGAACATTTTGAGGTTGAGGTTTATTACGCGGTTTGTGGCATTGTCGCCGCGGCGGTGGTGATCCTGATTGAAACGGGGATTGCGCCTTATTGGCCAACTACAGGTATGCTGGCTGCTGTATTGGCCGTTCTTGTCAGTCTCACGATTGGGGTTTTGGCAACTGTCTTTTTGGATAAACCGGAAAGCGATCGGGATGCCTGATGACAGCAAAAAAACCAGCACGCATTCATTTGCTTTGCTGGTTTTAATCAATTAAGATTCTTTCTCCGTTACCGGTGCGACCGGTTCCAATTGAAACTGTTTGTCGATGTTATGGCCAATGTTATTGATGCCTTTCATCACTTCACGTCGCGTCACAATTCCCGTAAAGTAGCCATCCTGAACGACTGGAATAAACGGATTATCGACCAGCAAATGTAACACAGTCTCCAAATCATATGGGTCGTTAATCGTGGCGACATCCTTTTGCATCACGTCTTTAACCGTCATGGTGTCCAAAGATTGAAAACTGATATGGTCCAGCCCCAGCATCGTGTCGGTAATCATAGGTAGTGAGATGAGTCCTTTGAACTTCGAATCATGATCCAACACGGGAATCTTTGCATATCTAACCTTTGTAAGCACAAGAAAGGCGTGACTCAAGGGATTATTCTCCGAAACCGTTGCCACCATATCCGCAGCGATCATAAAGTGATGCCGATTTTCAACCAGCATGTTGGCAATGACCTGATTTAACATATGACTAGCTCCTTTTTGATATTGCTATTCTAGCTGAAAAAGCGAAATTATGTTGAGCTAAGTAACCTTCTTTAAAGCATCTTAACGCTCATTAAGGTAAGTGCCATCCGCCAAAAGACGGATAAACACCTCATATTATTTTACCATGAGCTGTCTATAACGCGCTCTCCAAGGGAATTTCAATGGACGGTATTTATAAAAATTGATACACTATCTTGAGCAATAATTATACTTGTATAAGCTCTACTGAAACTTTAATGATCTTTGACTAATTTGGAGGAAAAAAATGACATATGATTTAGGAGTGCGGTTAGCCGCTGAATTTATTGGGACCGCCGTTATGGTTCTGTTAGGGAACGGTTCCGTTGCCAACGTTGATTTGAAAGGTACCAAAGGAAATGGCTCCGATTGGCTGTTGATCGCCGTTGGGTATGGTGCCGGGGTGATGATCCCTGCCATGATGTTTGGCGCCATCTCCGGTAACCACATCAACCCCGCCTTTACCCTAGGATTAGCAGCATCAGGCATGTTCCCTTGGTCCGAGGTGCTACCATATATTGCCGTTCAGATGGCAGGAGCAATGGTAGGCCAGCTGCTTGTCGTTGCCGCGTATAAACCGCATTATGATCTCACCACCAATACACAGCATATTCTTGGAACTTTCAGTACGATTAGTGCCACCAAGAGTAAGCTGAATGGTTTTGTTAATGAATTTATCGGTTCTTACATTCTTTTCATTGGCGCTCTAGGTATTACTAAGGCACCTTTCTTCCAGAACAACCTTGGCACTGCACACATGGGTTTAGGATTTCTCGTGGCAACGCTGGTGGCATCTTTGGGTGGCCCAACCGGACCGGCATTAAACCCGGCCCGTGATCTGGGACCGCGTATCTTGCATGCACTGTTGCCACTAAAACACAAAGGCAGCTCCGATTGGGGTTACGCTTGGGTCCCGGTTGTAGCACCCATCGCCGCTGCTATCCTAGCTGTTTTAACGTATAAGCTCTTATTTCTTTAACCTCAAATTAAAGATGACCATATAAAAAACGGTTCCGTAATTGGGACCGTTTTTCTATACTCGCCTATCCCGCTGCCACAATGTTTCCGTAATCAGTGTGATGATTGCAAAAAATCACGGCTTAACGGTGCAACGATACTGCCATCACGCTTCAAGAAATCAACGTGAATCTGATCGGATGTAAAAGTAACCGTGGCATATGTGCCGCCGAGATTGGCGAATTGCCCTCGCGGCTGGCTAATAGAGCCTGGATTCAACACAATCATCCCGGCATGTTCTTCAACACCCAACTGATGGGTGTGACCAAAAATCACAAGCCGTGCGTGGGCTGCTTCCCCCGCTGCCACCAGCTTATCCAGTCCAAAGTTCACCCCGAAACGATGTCCGTGTGTCATAAAAATCGTGGTGTTATCAATAGTTGCTGTGACGGTCATGGGAAAATCCGGATCAAAATCCATATTACCTGCGACTGCACGATAAGTTTTAAAAAGCGGATCGTTTGCAGGTAATTCCGAATCTCCCGCATAAAAATAACCATCTAGATTCGGCTGTTGCTTCAAAATAGCCGCCAAAATATCGCGGTCGCCATGTGCGTCACTCACTGCCAAAATCTTCATACATTTTCCTCCAACCATGCCTGCCAAACCTTCTCCAATGCGCGCATTGCATTACCACGATGACTAATTTCATTCTTTTCATCTGCAGTCAGTTCGGCTAACGTTTTATCTAACGCCGGCACCAGGAAAAAAGGATCGTACCCAAACCCGTCTGTTCCACGGGGGATCGCCGTGATGCGTCCGGATAGATCGCCATGAACCACCAAATCGGCTTCAGGGTGATTGGGCTTGGCTAATACCAGCGTCGTATGAAACGTTGCCGTTCGCGCTTCTTCAGGAACATCGGCCAAAGCAGCCAGCAGTTTGGCGTTATTTGCCGCGTCATTGTGACCGTCACCGGCATAGCGCGCCGAACGGATTCCCGGTTGTCCGTCCAAGGCATCAACCATCAACCCTGAGTCATCGGCAAGCACCGGCAAATTTAAATCCTGTGCATACTGATCAGCTTTTTGGCGGGCATTTGCTTCAAAAGTGGTCCCGGTTTCATCCACCGTGGGCACAGTAGGAAAATCAGCCAAACTTTTAACGGTTACCCCTGCTGGCTCAAACATCGCTTTAAATTCTTTTATCTTGCCGGGGTTCTTGCTGGCAATGACAATGGTTTTATCAGTCGCCTCAGAAGTCGGCTCTACAAAATGCGTTGGTTGTGTATCAATGTCAACATGCTGTGCGTGCATCGGTTTTTTTAGTTCCAACCATGATTCCCCCAATTCGTCAAACATTGATGGTGCGCCGGTCGTATAATACGTATGCGTTGGCACCTCGCTACCATCGTTGGCTAAGTCAAAATAGTCGAGCAACATCGAAACATCATTAACGGTTTCAGCACCAGAATCAATTAACGTGACGTCTTCACCCATCACATTCTGAATAATCGGCCGCAAAATCGGATAATGCGTACAACCTAACACCAGTGTATCAATATCTTGATGTAAAAGCGGCTGCAAGGTGTCCGCTACCACACGCTTGGCAATCGGTGAGTGCGCTTCGTTACTTTCCACCAACGACACAAACTTGGGCGCGGCCAGACTCGTGAGGCGAATGTCGGGTGCTTTGGCTCGTAAAGCTTTAGGATACGCCCCGCTTTTGACGGTACCTTCCGTAGCAATAATACCAATATGGCCGGTCTGGGTAGCCTTTAACGCTGCTCGGCTACCAGGCTTGATCACCCCGATGACCGGGATCTTCAATCTGGCCTTGATTAACGGTAATGCTGCCGCCGTTGCCGTATTGCACGCAATTACCAGCATTTTGATATGCTTGGTGAGTAAAAAGTTGACCATCTGCCAAGTAAATGCCTGAACCTGCTCAGCTGGCCGCGGTCCATATGGCAAGCGTGCCTGATCCCCTAAATAAATGGTGTTTTCGGCTGGTAGCTGATGGAGCGCTTCTTTCACAACCGTTAAGCCGCCGACACCTGAATCAATAAATCCGATTGGTTGCTTGTTCATCATAATTCTCCTTTTGAATCACTTGATGACGGCAAGACCGCCGATTAGTGGTCGCCGTGTCCAGAAAAGCCGCTGCCGGCCCCTTCTTTCACGCCAACCCATCCCGTGGTATTTCCAACATCAACCCTGTCCCTCGAAAAGGAACGCAGCCGTCGATCCCTTATCGTGCTGGCCACCGCTATAAAGCTCCGAGTCTTTATTGTGAGTTTAATCCAAAAAAAATGCAAGCACTCAGAAAAGTATGTTATCAATCCATTTTTCGGCTATACTAGACGAATAGAAACAGGAGGCACAACATGGCAAAATCTGATTATACCACCCTGCTGAACCTTCCCGGCTCGGTTTCATTCTTTGCAATCACGGCAATGCGCGATCTTATGCTGCCAAATATGCTTGGTGAAGAACAGCACCATATTCTCTATTGGGCTGGACGTGACTTGGCAACCAAATTACCTGTCGCGGAATCTGCCTTACCACAGCTATTCACCCAGGTTGGTCTGGGAACTTTGTCGCCACTTAAACAGAAACGGCAAGAGCGCCAATATCTGCTTGCAGGAGATGTTGTCGCGACTCGGATTCGTACCTATGACGATCCCGACTTTCAACTCGAAGCCGGCTTTTTAGCGCAAGCGCTGCAGCAGGTATTTGGCTTTGCAGTCGAAGGAGGCAGTGCCATTCAGCGCCGCGAGCAAAATGTTGTTCTGACTGTTGTGATGGACAATAAAGATGCGCAACCCACCGCCAAACATTTAATTGATCTTGCAAGCGATCAAAGCTGAGTCAACTTGCATACAGAAAATAAACGAAGGGCAAATGGATTTTCCCGACATGGGAGAAATTCGTTTGCCCTTCGTTTTTTATGCTTGGTTCACTTTTTACTACATAATGCTAGGACACCTAAAGCTGACTGGCCTCTAATCTAACCCATTGGCCGATTGCTGTTGCCAGTGTTTGGTATAAAACTGATCATTGAGCTTGTAATGAACGGGAGCTGCTTTGGTTGTCTTCAAAAATGGCCGCACCGTTTGATCCATCTTCAGCCAGCCGCGCCAGCCAATATGAATGGTATCTTCCATGAAGTAAGGCTGTGCCCCATCCTGACTCAAATCCAAAACGTGATTAAAGCCTTGTGTTTGCAGCTGATACTTCATTTTGGTGACCGTGTTTTGAATCATGCCTAGATCCAGCCCGGTGAAGGCCGCCCATTTTGCATTGATCGGCGGGATAACAAAGAGCACTTCCATATGCTTCTTGGCGAACGTATTCAGCACCAATTGTAAGTCTGAATACTCAGGCGACTTAACATAACTCCAAGTTGCCTGCGACCCCTTTAATTTCGGCATGTTCCGCTTAACCCGCTTTGTGTAGAAATCATTCTTCAATTCAAATGGGTTATTGGTCGTCTCCTGCATCCCCATCCGCGTTGCCAATCCATCTAGATCATCAACATCGTAAGTACTTGGCAATGTCTTGGCAGCCTTATCAAGTTGCGGTTGGTTATTATTTAAAAATAGCCGTGAAAACAACGCATCCTGATGATCAGCCATTGGATCCTTGACCTGCTTCAAATACCAATACTGGCCATCTGACAGTTTCTGACCGGCAGCAATATTCTTCAGTGCTTCATTGACGGTCCGATCAGAATCGGTGGACGGAAATTGAAGTAACCGTCTGGCTGCAAAGCGATCCGCTTCCGAATTCGGGTTAGCATGAAGTAAGAAGGTTGTCATCTGTGCCGGCGAATAGAAATAATCAAACTGGGCTTTGCGAACACCGCCTGGTACAAACCATTGTGGGGACAGCACCATCACTGCCTTCTTGCCTTCAACATGCGTCAAGGCATTGATGGACAAGAAGTGCGTGAGTGATTGCGTTCCCGCCATTCCCATGAGAAATGGGCGATAATCACGATGATACTTCTGAGCCAACACGGAAGGGTGAAATGCGTCCATCCGCGACAATTCGGATGACCCAATGAACGGGACATAGTTTTCGGCCATGGCCTCGTTTTTTATAGTTTCGCCTTTCAGCACGTTGGCCGACATGGAGCTGGCCGCCTGCCTGATCGTTGCTTGGCTGCTGCGGCCAAACTTAAATGGCACGAGCATCAACGCAGCGACCAGGATGATAGCGATCAGCAACGGGCCAAGTCCGCGCCAAAGGATCTTCCCGATCGGTTTTTTCATTGTGCTTGTTCGACCTTTGCAATGATTTTATTTGGTGTATCCCATTCTTTACGATCAAATTCTGAAACCGGTGCGTCAACGCCAAACTGACTCTGTAGTTCCAATAGCAACTGAACCGTTCCCATTGAATCAAGGAGTCCGGTTTCAAATAAGTTCAGATCCAAGTTCTTTTTCACATCATCCGAACCTGTTAAATCTGCCAAAATATCCAAAACACCATTTTTAATTGCTTCGTCTGCCATGATGAATTACCTCTTTCTTTTAAACCCTAGCCAATCTTCAAGCGATTGACCGCCTACAACAACATTCTTTTAGTGGAACCACAGCTTGTCTAAGAAACCGGAGAAAATCAAAAACGAGAAGCATACAGCATTAGCGGTCATGAAAATGGCGAAGTAGTGCGTTGCGCGGTTATGCGGGAAAAAGTCCTTATGCTTTTTCTTGAACCGCAGCCATGCATCCGTCAGATTAATGAGCATCGCATGGAACAGCCCATAGACAATGTAATACCAGGTCTCACCATGCCAAATCCCCATAATCAGGAATAAAACGAGGTAACCGACAAATGCCGTCCAGACCCGCGATTTAATCCACTTGTGTTTCATCATAAAGAACACAAAGCGCATATAGATATAATCACGGAACCAAAAGCTCAAACTCATATGCCAACGATTCCAGAAGTCTTTGATGTTATATGACATCCAAGGCTTATTAAAGTTCATCGGTGTTTCGATGCCCATCAAGTAGGAAATGGCAACCGCGAACAAACTGTAACCGGCAAAATCAAAGAACAAATAACCGGAGTAAGCATACATGACGCCCACGACTGGCCAACTGAGTCCCAAGAAAGCCCCACCGCGACTGGCCATCGCCATGTGTTCAACAGAAGGCAGCCACAAGGTTCCAAAGATATACCCCAGAATAAACTTGTACAGAAAACCAAGCATCAGATAGTGAATCGCTTTGGTCACCAACTGGGCGTAATGCTCGGGATCAGGAACGCGATCGTAATCTTTGACAAATCGCCGATACCGATCAATCGGGCCACTTGAGATGGTTGGGAAGAATAGCAGAAATTGGATAAACTTCCACATGTTCAGGTCTTTAATCGATCCATCACGAATTTCCATAATCGTGCCGACCACTCGGAAAGTTAAATAACTAATGCCGAGAAAGCCCAGAATGGAACCATGATGTTGAAACAGCGGCGTAAACTTGACAACTGCCAGCTGCGCAATTCCCAACGCGACACTCAGATAAAAGACTGCCGTGGAATTTTTTGAGCCTTCGCGCGTTCGATATTTGAAATACGCGTAAACCAGTAACAAGTTGAAAACCACATAGCCCAATAATGCTTTTCCTTGAGGCCATTTATCGGCGTCAAAAATCAGTACCAGGAAAACCAACGAAAAGATGCTTTCATACCAATGCATCCGAAAGCCTTTGAACATGCCGATGATGACGGGAAGCAAGGCAATGATTAAATAGACAAAATACTGTGGATTCTCATACGGTTGTAAATTAAGCATTAATGATTTACCTCTGCAATCAGTGCTTTGCGATCAACCTTGCCATTAGCCGTTAATGGTAACTGATCCCGGTAAATAATCCGTTGGGGAATCATATATTCCATCACCATTTTCCCTAGTTCGGCTTTAATTGCCTGCGTTAGTTTCATTTCGCTATCAAAGTCATTTGGTTTGGCAACCGCAAAGGCAATCAACTGGGCAACTTTATGATCCTTGTCATACCGCGGAACCGTTGACGCCTGCTTAATATAAGAAACCTGATTCAAATTGTGATCAACATCTTCTAGCTCAATGCGATAACCATGCAACTTAACCTGGAAATCGGTCCGACCGCGATAAAAGACCATCCCATCTGCGGTCATGGTCACTAAGTCACCAGACCGATAACCGCGTTGATTGCCAGCCTTGAAAAATGCCGCGGCTGTTTTGTCCGGATTATTGAGATACCCTTTCGACACGCTTGGACCCACGATCATCAATTCGCCTTCCGTGCCAGCGGAAACCTGTTCACCTTGCTCATCAACCACATAAACGTTGGTATCAGGCTTTGCATAGCCAATCGGTAACCGCGGATATTGATCAACAATCGCCTGGGTAATCGCCATTCCCGTAACCGCAACGGTGGCTTCGGTCGGACCATACGTGTTATAGACGGTTGCTTTCGGGAAACGTGTGATCAGCGCTTGGGCGGTTTTGTTAACTAGCTCCTCACCGCAAAACAGAAAATGGGTCAGGTTCGGATAATTTTCCTGCTTGAAATTCGGATCAAGTAACGCAATTTCGACAAAAGAAGGGGTTGATACCCATTCGTTCAAGCCCAATTTTGGCAACGTCGCAAATAATTCTTTAAAGTTATCGGTGACTTCTTTTGGTAAAGCCTTCAAGGTGCCACCTAAAACCAAGGTCGGATAAAGATCCATCACGCTTAGGTCAAAGGAATACGGCGGCTGAGACATGGCGACAACGCCTTCTTCAAGCCCAAAGTCGGAAATATTCCAATTCACATAGCTCAAAAGGTTATCGTGACTAATCTGAACGCCTTTTGGTTTCCCCGTTGTGCCGCTTGTAAAGATGATGTAGTAATTATCATCGCCAGCAACCGCATGCTGCAGTGAATGAATTGGCGCGTGTGACTGCTCAGCTTGATGTAACTCCGGCGCCTGAATAATCTTGACATCCGGAACCGTAATCGGAAGCGGTGCCACCTCAATCACAGCAGGCGCGTGGGCAACATCTTGCACCTGGGTAATCCGTTCATTTGGACTATGCGTGTCGATCGGAATGTAGGCATGCCCTGATTTAGAAAGTCCAAGGAAAACCTCAACCATGTCAAAGGTTTGACCACCATAGACGATGATGGGTTCACCAGCCGGCAATGATTCCGCAAAGAATCCAGCTAGGCGGTCACTGCCTTCTTTCAACTGCGCGTAGGTATATTGGGTACCTTCATAATCATAAGCCACGCGCGTTGGATGCTCTGCGGCGACCCGATCAATCGCTGTAATAACATTATCGATCATCGCGGTTTCCCCCTTTAAAACTCGTTATAAATGAATTTACTGTTGTTAATACCGCTGTAACCATATAGATAAACCAGGACCAGCAGTATCACGAAATACGTGACGGTCCAAAAGATGAACCGAAATGTGGGATTTTCCCACACCGCTTTTAATTTTGTGAACATCTTGTCACCCCACGTTCTTATTGACACATCCATTATAGTTTTACAGAAAAAGCCTCGCCAACGAAAAGCGTAACAATCACCTAACAGTTTCGTAATGTGAATCAAACAGGCCAGTTAGATAACCGTTCAAAGTCCCGAAACACTAGGCATCGGCGGCATTTTTTCAGACTCGAATCAGCGCAAATTCAGCCGGTACTTTTTGCCTGAAAAATTCGGTGACGGGCCATCGAAATAGCTTAAATATATCCGCTTAAAGCTAAAAAAGATATTGTTTTCCCTCGTTTTAGATGAAATCAGAATTTTGGGATATTTTTTTGTTTTCTTGATTCTGGCGTCCCCGAAAAAATGGTCAAAAAAACACACTGACCATTCAATCAGTGTGTCTGGATCACAAATTCAATTAAGCGGTGTACTTGTTTAAGGTTGCTTCTAATTGATCCTTGGTTTGATAACCGACCAGCTTTTCAACGACCTTGCCATCTTTTTTGATGACCAGCGTTGGGATCGCCATAATCCCGAATGATTTAGGTGTCTCCGGATTAGCATCGACATCCATCTTAACAAACTTGACGTCATCGCGACTTTCGGCTAATTTGTCGATCACTGGACTCTGCATCCGACAAGGGCCGCACCAAGTCGCCCAAAAATCAGTGAGGGTGACGCCAGTGTCGGTCTCCGTCTTGTAGTTTGAATCTGTAACTGCTTGAACCATGAACGGATTCCTCCTCTTACTTTTTGTAACTAAATCATAGCACATCTACCGGCAAAAAACTAGCCAACTACTTGAAATTAACAATCGTCGCTCCGGAGCCGCCAGCATTTTGCGGGGCAAATCCAAAGCTTTTGACTTGGCGATGACGTTTCAGATATTGGGTAACCCCATTGCGGATCGCACCGGTGCCTAAACCGTGAATAATTGTGACGGATGGGTACCCGGCTAACAGTGCTGCGTCAATATACTGGTCTAAGTCAGCCATGGCCTGATCGTAGCGTTCGCCGCGTAGATCCAAGGTTGTTGAAGGGCCGCTCATGCCACCGCCACTGACTTTGACGACCGGCCGCTGCTTGGCTGCCTGCTTAGATGGTTTGATCTTTTCAAGCTCGGTTGTCGGGACTTTCATTTTCAAAATTCCCAACTGTACCTGCCAATGATGCTCATCAAATTGTTGTAACAAGGTCCCGGTTTGATCATAGCTGGCAACTTTAACCTCATCACCAACATGCAACGCCTGCTTTTCGCGTTCTCGCCGCAACACGCGGTTCTTCTGCAGCGGTTCATCTTGATGCAACCGTTTTAGATCGGTTTTGGCTGCGATTAACTGATTTTCTTTGACGGTACCCGGATTGGTCAGTTGCATTTGCCGCAGCTGCTTAATAATTTTATCCGCTTTTTTCTGTGCTTTGTCAACTAGCGCATTCGCCTTTTCTTTGGCCTGGTGTAGCTGAGCATCGCGCTCGGTGGTAAACGTGTGATATGCGCTCGCCAATTCATCATGAAGTGCCTGAGCTGCTGCTAATTGCCGCTGTGCAGAAGCGCGAGCAGTTTCGGCGGCCTTACGCTGTTTTTCCAAATCGCTAATCATGTCGTTAAGTTCATGACTATCGGATCCGATCATCGACTTGGCACGGTCAACAATTGTGTGGGGCAACCCCAACCGTAACGAAATGTCAAAGGCGTTCGAGCGCCCCGGAACGCCTACCAACAGGCGATAAGTCGGTTGAAGGGTTTGACTGTCAAACTCCATTGAGGCATTGATGGTCTTCGGAGTGTTGTAACCATAGAGCTTTAATTCCGGATAATGAGTCGTTGCCACCACATACGCGCCGACTTCACCCACCGCGTCCAAAATCGCAATCGCCAACGCTGCCCCTTCTTGCGGATCCGTGCCGGCGCCTAGTTCGTCAAACAAGACGAGACTGTTTTGCGAAAGCTGCTTAAGAATATGGACAATGTTATCCATGTGGGCAGAAAACGTCGATAAGTTCTGTTCAATCGACTGCTCATCGCCAATATCAGCAAAAACTTCATCAAAGATCCCGATCCGACTCTCATCGTCAGCCGGGATGAATAGGCCCGATTGCCCCATTAACTGCAGCAATCCCAGCGTTTTTAACGTGATCGTCTTCCCGCCGGTGTTGGGGCCGGTAATCACCATGGCTTGATAATCAGCGCCAAGCGGGATGTCATTGCCAACCACCTGATGGGGATCGATGAGCGGATGGCGGGCATGGCGCAGCAGGACATCATTTTCAGCTGATACGAGTGGCTCGGTTGCCTTTTGGGCTTTTGCCAGCTTGGCTTTGGCGTTAATAAAATCAAAATGTCCCAAAACCGCCGCATTAGCCTTAATTTGGCCGGTATACGGCGCCAATTCATTCGACAGTTCAGCCAAAACGCGATTAATTTCGGCTGTTTCGGCCATTTGTGCCTCACGTAGGCGATTATTCAGCGCAACGATTGCCTGAGGCTCAACAAAAAGCGTCTGTCCGGTGGCACTCTGATCGTGAACGACCCCGCCAAACTTGGCACGATAAGCTGCTTTTACCGGAATAACGTAGCGATCATCACGAATGGTCACAATCGGATCGCTTAAATATTTGGACTGCGCTCCGCGAGTATATTCGGACATTTTGCCGCGAATATCTCCTTCGATTCGCTTAATCTGTTCGCGAATACCATGCAGCTCCGGACTAGCTTCATCCGTTAGCGTCCCTTCAGGATCCACAGCTGTCTTTAACCGCCTTGATAGTTGTGGCAGCACGGTCAGCTCGGCCTGCAGTGAATACAACTGGCGAAAGTCAATCTGGTCTTGCAAATCCGTTAAGAATTTATCAATTGCACTGACTGTTTGCAGAACCCGACTGATACTGGCCAACTCCTGACCATTTAGCACGGCGCCAATATCAACCCGTTTTAGCGCTGGGTCAATATTTTCCAACTGTGGAACCGGAATGCCGCCCTTAAGTCGCAATGCCGAAGCTCCATCTGCGGTTTCGTCTAATGCTCGCTGAACCTTTTCGGGATCTGTTTGCGGGGTCATGTTTTGGACCATTTTCTGTCCATTTGCCGTTACCACTTGGCGCAGTAAGGCCTGTTGAATTTTGTCGTACTCAAGTGTTCTTAAAATCTTCGTGTTCATTTAAATTGCTCCCATAATCAAGAAGCGCCCAAAGACGTCAGTTATCCGTCCTTGAGCGTCATCATGTTCATAACCAAAGGGCATTCACAAACTGTGTCAGCCCAGGTGAGTATTTAATCATCATTTTGGCAACAAGCGAGTGATCAAGCCCATGTTGAATGCCGGTGATGGGAATCAATGCCAATAATGACAAAATGAGAAATAAAAAAATATACCCTATCGCTAAATTGGCCCAGCCGCCTATTAATGCACTCTTTTTGTGCGCCATTGCTTTATACGTCAAGTCGTGGAACCACAAGGCCGCAATCCGCGTCAACAACCAGCCGATCGTGAGCACCACTAAAAAAGCAAATCCGCGATAAAATGCATCATCCAGCGTCAAGCCGATTTTATCGGAATAAAAGGCAAACTGTCCTGCATTCGTCGCAGAGGGGTAAGGGATCAACAACGTAAAGTGTTCTCCCAAAGGTCGGGCTAGTGCCGTTGCGGCTAAAAAACTCAAGGCATAACCACCCACATGCAACCACTGTAAGGCTGCACCACGGCGAGCCCCGCTATAATAGAAATAGGCCAAAACTAAAATAATCGTAATTGAAATCAAAACGTTCCCCCATTATGCTTTCTGATCAGAATGATCCTGCTGGGCTGCCAGCAATTTAACTTGATCAGAAACAGCATTGAAGGCAACTAAAATCGCCTGTTCCTCGGCAGTCAGATCCGGCGCAAGTTTTTTGACTTGATCAAGCCGTTCATTCAACAGCTTCGTGACCGTCAAAAAGTGCTGTTCGGATCCGGGACCGATAATCGTATACGCTTTATCACCGATAACGGCCTTAAAACGACGCTTCTCTTCACTCATGGCGTGAATGCCTCCACTCTTTCAAAGTGTATTCTACCATAACTGGTAAAGTGCGAGCAGAAGTGCTTCGGTATGCGCCAACTTTCCTTCGTTTCTACTCTATTCGTTCCTTCTTTGGACCACCCATACTGGGGCATTTTGGCATTGCCACAAAAAGGCCACCAAAATACTGGTGGCCTGATGGGTTCATGACGTCATTAATCTTGTAGATTCGAATCGTCATCAGCCAAAAAAGTATTCAACACTTCTTCGACCATGTCCCATTCCTTATCATCTTCGATTGGGAAAAGATCCCCCGAACTGGCATCACCGTTTGCATCAGGTGTGAACGAGAAAGCCTGAATTTCGACTTCCTGATCATCATCTTCACTGGCAGGATACAACAGTACGTAGCTCTTACCATAATCTTCAGAATCAAATGTAAACAAAACCTGATATAACTCTTCATTACCCTTTTCGTCAATCAGGGTAATCTGCTGATTGTCGTCACCGGGTTTGACATGTTCATTATTTGCCATCTTGTTCTCCTTCAATTCTGGCAGGGGCGCACGGCCGCAGCCAGAGTTATTGCCTGGTCAAGGGACCTTTTGCATCCAGATAATTCTGCAAAATCATTTGCGCTGCCAGTTTGTCGATCACTTGTTTTTGCCGCTTACGGCTGGCATCTGCTTCTTCAATTAACATTCGCGAAGCTTCAACCGTTGTCAATCGCTCATCGATGAAATCAACTGGCAGCCCAAACGTCTCTTTAAGTAAATCACCATATGCTTGTGATTTCTCTGCGCGCGGTCCAATTGAATTGTTCATATTCTTGGGTAATCCCAAGACAAATGCCGTCACCTCATATTGGGTCACCAATTCTTTGAGCCGTTTGAGTCCAAACTGCTGCTTATCCTCATTGATTCGGATGATCTCTAATCCTTGAGCAGTCCACCCCAAAGGATCACTGACCGCAACCCCCACAGTTCGGGAACCGACGTCCAACCCCATCAAGCGCATTAAGCTTGCTCCTTGCCAAGATAGTTTCGAACAAGCTCTTCAATGATCTCGTCTCGCTCATGTTTCCGGATCAGGTTACGCGCGTCGTTATAACGCGGAATATACGCTGGATCCCCGGAAATCAGATACCCCACGATCTGATTAATCGGATTATATCCTTTTTCCTCTAGTGCTTTATAAACAGTTTCCAACGTCTCGTGAACATTTTTAGGATTGTTATCGCGAAAATCAAAGTGAACGGTTTGATCTAATGTGCTCATTCTTACACCTCTATTCTATCCGCTTCACAGACCATTTTACTTGAAATCAATGCAAATGTACAATTCCTGAGCAAAAGTAAGTGATGTTTTTGGACGATGCGCTTTAACACCAATCGTCTTCGTCTTCATCATCATCCAAGTCAGCCAATCCGATCACCTGTTTGATTTTATCAGGGGGTACCGGAAAGTGAATTGGCGGCATCACATACGGATTCGTAACTTCAGCATGTAACGTGCGACCTTCATTGCCCACCGGAACGAGAACTAGATCGCCTTCCTGCAAACTGGGGATATCCGTTTTGTACAGATAGTCTTTGACCCCGTGGCGGAAATTCACCTTGATATAGTGCATCAATTGCGGCCCAAGCTGAATGGCATCTTGCTGATCTCGGTGTTCACTGCTGCGCTGAAATGCCTGAATTGCTTCTGTGACGGTCTGCCATAGCATTTTCATGGTCCGATTCAACTCGGCATCCACCTGAATACGCGTTGGCTCACCGTGGGGATATTGAATCGTCAAAGCCAGTACAGACCGTGGTTGCCACGTTGAATCAATTGACAGGTCAGCGACTTCACCCAATTCAGCAACTGCAGCTGCCACTTTTGAAGCGAGTGCCGCGACTAATTTGGGATCATGATAGACCACATCATGATCACTAAGCGGTTCAGCATACTGGGTGCGCAACACAACCCGGTTCTCGTTGGCTTCAATCAAATACGTCCGCCGATAGCGTAACTGCCGGCTTAAGAATCGTCTTGGGCCTTCAAACTTTGGTAACTGTAACGTACCAAATCGCACATAATCCAGTTGCCATGCGATCGGCGGTAAAAAATGGCCGCCCGGAACCGTCACGGTATATTTTAATAAACTCAGTAGCTCATTAAACCTATCCGGAAATGGCTGTCCGCCTTCATATCGCAAAACCCGTTCATCATCTTCCGTTATCGCAAGGTTCCACCGTGTATCAGCAAGCAGTGGCGGCTGCGGTTCACCAAGTACTCGCCAAGACGCAAAGTCAAACGTTGCTAACCGGCTGAAAAACGCCTCCGCATCTGTGCCAGTCAATTCATTTTCGATTGTCCCCTCGGTACTTGATGGATCAACCGTATATGTCAGTTTAACGCTATCGGCTTGACGGACAACGCGATACAGTTCACGCGACCCCAAAAAATCCGTCATTCCCAACCGCAACGCTTTCATCTCCCTCACCTCGCTGAAATCGTTTTCTTAATTCTACCATGACTTCCCGTATTCATGGCAGCAAAAACAAAAACACCAGAAGTCAGTCAGCAAAACGCCATCCTAACTCCTGATGTCCATTGTTTGATTTAAGAAAAACTGCATTCAATGCTTATGCATGCTGGCTAATCACGTTTTTAGCTTCTGCCAGTGCTGACGGAATGCCAGCTGGCTTCTTACCGCCTGCTTGGGCCATATCCGGACGACCACCGCCACCGCCGCCTACTTTTGGCGCAATGGCCTTGATCAGGTCACCTGCTTTCAAACCGGCTTGATTAGCATTGGCATTGGCCGCTACTAACAAGTTTGCCTTGCCATTTGCTTCGGTACCTAACACTAATATGTCCGAAGCCTGCTTTGTTTTCCACTCATCGGCAAGTTGTCGTAATTCATTCATTCCGGCTACCTGAACCTGCTTGGCAATCAGCTTAAATCCGCCTACTGTTTCAGCGCGGTCAAAAATGCCGGCTGCTGCTTGGGCTGCCAACTTAGCTTGCAATCCTGCCACCGTTTTCTGTTCGGTTTTCAGATCAGCTTGGAGTTGGGTGACCTTGCTTGGCACATTCTTCACTTGATCTATTTTCAAATGATCAGCCGTTTCCTTAAGCCAGTCCTGCTGTTGGGTCAGATATTCATAAGCTTCCTTGGACGTGACTGCTTCAACCCGGCGAACCCCTGCGCCAATGCCGGATTCGCTGGTGATCTTGAACAGACCTAGCGCATTGGTATTGGTTGGGTGGGTGCCGCCGTCAAATTCCTTGTTATAATCGCCGATGGAAACAATCCGCACGACATCACCGTATTTATCCCCAAACATCGCAATCGCACCAAGTTTCTTGGCTTCAGCAATTGGCATCTCTTTCCACGTAATCGGCAAAGCATCCCAGATCTTCTGATTAACAATCGTTTCAACTTCGCGCAGTTGTTTTGGCGTTACCTGACCGAAATTAGTGAAGTCAAACCGCAAATAATCAGGCTCGACTAACGAACCGGCTTGATGGGTATGCTCACCTAAAACATCCCGCAACGCCTGATCCAGCAAATGAGTGGCCGTATGGTTAAGTGAAACTTTCTGACGCCGCAAACGATCAACGCTGAGCCAATATGGCTGTCCCTTCGTCAATTTGCTTTTAACGGTAACGGTATGCAGGTTTTGACCATTGGGTGCATGCTGAACATCCGTCACTTCGGCCAATACGGTGCCATCCTGAGCTTTAATAACCCCGTGATCAGCGACCTGACCACCCATTTCGGCATAAAAAGGCGTTTCGTCAAAAATCAGTTGGGCTTGCCCGGTGCTGACTTCATCCTGAAGCTGATCATCCACAACAATCGCCTGTAACGTGGCATGTTTATGATCCAACTCGGTCCATCCGGTGAACTTACTTGGCGTGGTAATGTCCATCAAAACGGTATCTTGACTGCCCATCGACTGCCGATCACCCCGTGCTTTGCGAGCCCGATCGCGCTGTGCAGCCATGTTCTTTTTGAAGCCGGCCATGTCGACTTTCAAGCCTTCATCTTCAGCATATTCATTCGTCATTTCAACCGGGAAGCCATACGTATCAAACAATTTAAATGCATCCGCACCGGAAATTTCTTTTTTCCCGTCTTGCTTCAGTTCAGCAATAATTTGATTCAACAGATTAACCCCGGCGTCAAGCGTTTGCCGGAAGCGGGCTTCTTCGGATTCAATGACTTTTTGAATAAACGGCTGGTTGGCCAGAATCTGTGGATAATAGCTCTTCATAATCTCGCCGACAACCGGCACGAGTTGATACAAAAAGTCATGATTGATGCCGAGCTTCTTGCCGTTTAAAACCGCCCGCCGAATCAACCGCCGTAAAACATAGCCGCGGCCTTCATTGCTTGGCAGTGCACCGTCACCAATCGCAAAGGTTACCGTCCGCGCATGATCGGCAATAATCTTAAAGGACACATCATCTTGCGCATTGGCCCCGTAACGCTTGCCTGCACTCATTTTTTCGGTTGCCTTGATAATTGGCATGAATAAATCAGTTTCAAAAATAGTTGGCGTGCCTTGGATAACCGCGACTAAACGTTCAAGCCCCATGCCAGTATCAATGTTCTTATGCGGCTGCTCAACAAACCGGCCATCCGGTAAGTGATTCAGTTCGGAAAAGACGATGTTCCAAATTTCAACATAACGTGAATTCTCGCCACCAGGATAGTTTTCCGGATCATCCTCAGCCACATTGTTAAAGGACTGGCCACGATCATAAAAGATTTCGGAATCCGGACCAGATGGACCTTCACCGATATCCCAGAAATTATCCTCAGCCTCAACGATATGATCGTCCGCAACCCCAACTTTGCGCCAAAGTTCTTTGGTAACTTTATCTTTAGGATAAACTGTGACATACAAACGCTTAGGATCAAAATCAAACCACTTAGGGCTCGTCAATAACTCCCACGCCCACGGAATGACTTCTTTTTTGAAATAATCGCCAACCGAGAAATTGCCCAGCATTTCAAAAAATGTCAGATGGCGAGCCGTCTTCCCGACATTTTCAATATCATTGGTCCGAATCGACTTTTGAGCATTGGTAATACGCGGGTTGTCTGGAATAACCGACCCGTCAAAATACTTCTTTAAAGTTGCAACGCCTGAGTTAATCCACAACAAAGTGGGATCATCAACCGGAATCAACGAAGCACTAGGTTCAACTGCATGACCTTTACTCTTGAAAAAATCCAAAAACATTTGGCGAATCTCGCCACTTGACATTTTTTTCATGAAATTTCCTCCTAAAAGAAAGTGAGCGCGAGCCGGCGCGGGTAGAAGTCGGAGTGTAAGTGGCCTCAGACGTGATGGCCGGGCTTTGGCCATTGCGGCTGAGGTCCTTACACGCAGACTTCTGCGCCGGGGAGCGCGTTATGGTGAGCGCGAGCCAGCGCGGGTAGGGATCGGAGTATAAGTGGCCTTGGGCGTGATGGCCGGGTTTTGGCCATTGCGACCAAGGTCCTTATACGCAGATCCCTGCGCTGGGGAGCGCGTTATGGAAAGTGAGCGCGAGCCGGCGCGGTTAGAAGTCGGAGTGTAAGCGGCCTCGGGCGGGATGGCCTGGGCTTGGCCATCGCGACTAAGGTCCTTACACGCAGATCCCTGCGCCAACAAACGCGTTAACGTGGGCCGCACACCCTTATCAACATAAAAAGCACCATTGCTGCCAAGGGCGCTTGCACGCGGTACCACCTTGGTTGCAATGATGCGAGTCATTACCACTTCATTAATATTCGTTCACCTGATATTAGGGAGCATATCTTAGCCCGGTGCAGCCGCTCTCAACGTATGCGGCTGTTTCTGTCTCACTCAGGGGTCGACACATATCCTAACGAGTCCCAATTATAGCTTTTCTAAAAAACCGGGTCAACTCGTTATTGAAAAACAACCGACTATTCGTCATGGTTCAAGACACCCGACGTCTGGCTTCTCAATTAACCGTAACTGTTGCAACCCGCCGATAACTGGCAACGGTCAGGTCATCGGCACCTTCTGCCTGATAAAAAGGCGACAATGCTAACGCTGCTTTAGCTGATGGCTGTGCGGGCAACGCTGTACTTTTTTGAATATCTTCCGCAATCAGTTCACTACCCGCACGTTCAACCGGAATCGTCAAACCGAATGGATTCGGCAAATAACGCGGTAACTGCGGCGGCAAGGTATTGCCAAACGCAAACAGACTTTGCCGGCCGCCGCTTTGCAGATATTCATACTGATCCTGAGTCGGCAATCGAAAGCCAAAAAAACTCAGCGACTTGATCAAATCCGCTTTTTGCCAGGACTTGACGATGCTCACTTGATAATGATGAGCGCTGGCAAGTCGTAATTTAATGTTGCCACTGGTCAAGCTCGCCGCCCAACCGCTTTGGGCAAAAGGATCAAGGCTGCCTTGCCGATCCAACAGGTGCAACACTTGCGCGCGAATCGCAGCATAGCGCATGTGATTACCCTTGAAAATGCGAGTTGTCAAACTAATGCGCCCTAAGATCTCCTCGTTTGCTGGCGTGGCTTTAGTCGCAACCAGCATAGGCGGCATAGCGACTTCCCGTTGCGGCGACAAGGCCTGCGTTAAGTCCGTTACGGTCAAACCGCTTTGTTGCAAGTAGGAAGCCAGTTGTTCTTGCTGCTGCGCATGAAACCCCAAGCTCACTTGGGCCATCCCCGGAATCAACCGCACCCATTCGCCGCCGATCATGGCTTCAAAAGTATGCAACGTCTGCCCATAAAAAGTAGCAGTCACCGGTCGAATCTCATCAACTGTCAGTAACGGACTCAAAAAGTAGCGGGTCAACTGTTGGAAAATAAATCGTTGTCTTTTTTCATCCAAGCTATTCCATGTCGGTAACGTCAACTCGTTTACGGCCATGTTCTCACCCTCGTTTACGGTGCTTGCGTTTCTCGGCTAGCAAGGCTTGACGCCGTGCAACTTTGGCATTGCGCTTGCGTTCCAATAACACTGCTGTCCGGATCTTCTTACGATAGTTCGGCATGTGCTTTTGTTTCGCTTTTTTCACCAAGCCGCGAATGGCAAGGCTCGTGTCCTCTTGCTTAGGCTTGCGCTGAACCCGGCGATTACGATCGTACGTGTCAACCAGCTCACCTTTTTGAATGGTCTTAGGCTTAAATTTGATGCCCATATGTTCCAATTCAGCAATCTGATCTTCCTGGCCGGGCTCATATAACGTAATCGCTGTCCCTGGCAAACCATTGCGGCCAGTACGTCCGACCCGGTGAATGAAGAACTCCTGATCGCGCGGAATCTCGGCATTAATCACCATCGATACCCCTTTGATATCAATCCCCCGCGCCGCCAAATCAGTGGCAACCACATACTGATACTTAAGGTCAGCGACTTCCTTCATAATTCGCCGCCGTTCTCGAGGCTGGATCCCGCCATGAATCTTGGCAACCTTGAGTCCCTGATGTTTCAAATAATCATGAATGGCATCCACACTGGTTTTCGTATTAGCAAAAATCAACACCAAAAACGGATGGCCCATCGTCACTAACTGATAAATCAGCTCGTTTTTGTCGCGCCCCTTAACTGCGATTAAAATATTCTCAACGGTATCGGCAATTACCGATTGCGGCTTGAGTTCAATCACGGTCGGATGATCCATATATTTGCGCAAAAACGGTTCGAGCTTTTGCGGAATCGTCGCGGAAAAAACGGCCATCTGCAAATGTTCGGGAAAACTTGAAGCAATGGCATCGACGGTTTCCAAAAAGCCCATGTCTAAAGTCATATCGGCTTCATCCACGACAAAATGACGAACCGATGCCGGAACAAGATCATAGCGCTTGATCATATCCAGAATTCGGCCAGGCGTGCCAATCGCAACGTGCGGTTGATGGGCCTGCAATTTGTCAATCTGCTTTTGCTTGTCCATCCCGCCCACTAAACGACTAATTCGAATGGCCGGTTCGGTTTGCGTCAACTGTTGGGCAACTGCGTAAATCTGATTGGCAAGTTCCCGCGATGGCGCCGTAATCACAACTTGGGTCGCGTCTTCATTTGGATCTACCAGGCTAAGCAATGGAACCAAAAAGGCATGGGTTTTACCACTACCAGTCTGGCTTTGACCTACCAGGTTCTCGCCACGCAGCAACGCCGGGATCACCTTTTTTTGAATCGGCGTCGGCTGGGTAATCCCCATGGCGTCAAGGCCGGCAATCACAAAAGGCTTGAGTTGGTATTGTTTGAATTGATTGTCCATAATGCCTACTTTCTTGTTGTTGAAAAGTCTTTAACTAATTGATCAAGTTGCGTTTCGATTTGAATGATTTCGTCAAAATTGGCCGCTTTGGCTCCGCTTGCCAGTGGATGGCCGCCACCATTATGTTCCTTGGCTAGGCCGTTAATAATCGGACCCTTAGACCGTAAGTGAACCCGATAACCGCCTTCTGCCTGTTCAATGAACTCAGCCCACGCAACCACCGTATCTAACCGACCGGGAGTTCCGACAACCGCGCTTACCTGATCATCGGCTAAATGCAGGTCATTAATTGCCGTGCGCGGTACCGTCACACTAGCCGCACCAGCCGGACTGATTTTCAAATGATCAATGACATAGCCCTGTAAACGCGCCTGCCCCAGCGTCACGGTATTCATCCGATTGTTAATGGCAGTCGGATCGAAGTCTTTTTTAATTAATTCAGCAGCAACCTGCAGTGTATGCGGGGTAGTATTGTTGAATAAAAATCTGCCGGTATCGCCAACAATTCCGGCATAAAGCAACCGCGCTGCTTTGTCGGACAACGTTAAAGCTCCGTCACTGGCAGCAATGAGATCATAAATCAATTCAGAAGCTGAACTCGCCTGATTGTCGACCCAGACGAGATCGCCGTAAGCATCATCGTTGGGGTGATGGTCGATTTTAATGAGCATTTTACCTTGATTAAACCGACTATCCGAAATGCGCGGCGTATCAGCAGTATCGGTGACAATCACCAACGCATTTTGATAAACATCATCCTTAATTGTTTGCTCTTCAGCCAACCAACTTAAATTGCCAGTATCGCTGCCGACTTGATAAACCTGTTTATCCGGAAAACTGGCACGAATGGTTTCTGCCAGCCCCACCTGTGACCCTAGCGCATCAGGATCAGGATTGATGTGGCGATGAATAATAATTGGATTATTGGCTTTAATAGCGTTAATAATATCGGTCTGGATCATTTTTGATCAATTCCTTTCTAATAGCTGACAAGTCACAACTGCCTTAGCAACCTGAACGCCATCACTGAGAACGTCCACATCCAAAGTTGCATCGTGTCTCGTTAGCTCAAGCACCCGCAATAAAACAGTCACAATACTCTCCAACTGAACCGGTCGAAAAGTGGTCAGGTTAACGCCCTCAACCAAAACATTCCGGCGCCCGGTATCATGCAAGTAGCGAGTCGTGCAACTATTAATGGCTTCAGCAAGGACGCCAAAACTCATCGTCCCCAGCGTATTGGTCATCGCCGGCACTGTTTTGAGCTCAAACCCACCACCATATGGCTTTTGCGGGGTAATAGCCGTTAACTGTGCACTCACCTGGTCAGCAATCGTATTGGTCAGTTCACGACTATGGGCAATCCCGGTTAAGCTGGAAAAGACAGCATTGCGCGTGACGATGCCTAAAAGATTCCAACTGTCATCAACAACCGGCATTGCGTTCATGCCATTATCCTGCATTGTGTGGCCCACAGTCGTCACGCTTAAATATGGTTTGACAGTTTGCGGATCTTTTTGCATTAGCCGTTCGATTGGCACAGTCGGTTTCTTGCCAGCTGCCAGTGCCGGACGCATTAAGCCGACCAAGCGTCCGTTTCGCGTTACAACCGGAAGCGGATAATGGGGATCTGTCATTGCCAGATAATCGCCAACGGTTGCCTCCACGCCAATCGTTTCGATTTGTGAAAGGGGCGTATAAATAGCGGCAACGGTTAAGATGTCTTGCTTAATCGCCTGATCAGACAACGCACGGTTAATCATGGTTGCAACTGTAAATGTATCATAAGCCGTCTGTAAAACCGGCAATTGCTGATCATCAGCAAGCGCAATAATCGCGGAACTTGTTTCAAAGCCCCCGGTAATCAGAACCGCTGCTCCGTCTTCAAGTGCTAATCGCTGAGCGTCTTCACGGTTACCAACGATTAATAACGAATTACGCGTGATGTATGGACGCATAGCAGCCGGTGTCATGGCCCCGATCACAAACTTGTCGAGTTTTTTGTCCATACCAGCCTGCCCGCCTAAAACTTTAGCGTCAATCAAATCAACCAAGGTTTTAAACGTCACGGATTCAATTGGATTTAATGGTTTTTGCTCAATTCGAATGGTACCAACCCGTGCAATCGTCGAAACAAAACCAGTATTTTCCGCTTCCTTAATCGCACGATAAGCAGTACCTTCACTCACCTTCAAATGCTTGGCAATTGAACGCACCGATATTTTCTTACCAACCGCCAAATTTGCAATATAATCCAAAATCTGCTCATGCTTTGTCGCCATACCATCACCTCATTGCAATCTATCGTTAGTATACCATAGGGTGAGAGTGTACTAATACAGAGCGTGAACCGGCGTGCTTAGGAGTCGGAGTGTAAGTGGCCTCGGGCGTGATGGCCGGGCTTTGGCCATTGCGTTCGAGGTCCTTACACGCAGACTCCTGCGCCGGCGAACGCGTTTCAGCAGAGCGTGAGCCAGCCCGGTTAGAAACCACTTTTAGATATCACATGCTTTACTACAACGGCAAATCAATATTTTCATACTGCTTAGGGTCAAGTCCGGTGACCGTAATCCCTAAAAGTCGAATGGCTAGCTTGGTCAGTTTAACTTCCTGCCAAAGTTGCCACGCTGCCGTATAAATGGCTTGTTCACCCTCAAAATAATGGTCCTGAGTCAATCGTTTCGTCTGGGTCACAAAGTCAACGTCTCTGACTTTCAATACCAACGTTTTGCCATGCATTCCCTTCTGATTCAAAGCAGTTACCACCATCGCCGCCAGCTTCCGCAATTGGGTCTCAACTGCCGTGGCATCCGTTAATGGCGTGCCATATGTTCGTTCCTTACCAATCGATTTAGCGGTGTGTACGGCAACTGGTCGATTATCAACACCACGCGCATGTTGATATAAAATAAACCCCATTTTTCCAAACATGGTTAATAACTGATCCTGCGACAATGCTCGTAACGTTTTGCCGTTTGTGACGCCAAGATCAGTCAGTTTTGGTAGTGTCTTCTTGCCGACGCCCCGAAACTGCTTGATAGGCAAACGATCCAAAAACAGCAATGCCTGTTCGGGTAACACTAGGGTCCGCCCCACCGGCTTATTATAATCAGACGCCTGTTTAGCAATAAATTTATTATATGAAATGCCAATTGAACTCGTTAGCTGGGTGGCTTGTTTAATCTGATCCTGTAGCCACAATGCGAGCGCAATCGTACTGGGAAAAGCATGGTTAGCCGAAACATCAAGATAAGCTTCATCAAACGCAACCGGCTCGATTAAATCGGTCACCTGATGAAATAAAGTGTGAATCTGTGCCGACACCGCTTTGTACTTGGGAAAGTCCGGAGTTTTAAAAACGAGCTCCTTACGTGGTACTAACTGTAGTGCCTCATTGGCTGGCATTGCGGAGTGGACACCGTAACGTCTGGCAACATAATTTGCGGTGGTGACCACGCCTTTGCCCCCGGTCGTCCGCGGATCCCGAGCAATCACCAATGCTTTATGGCGTAGTCGCGGATTATCCCGCATTTCAATCGAAGCGTAGAACGCATCCATGTCTAGATGAATAATTTTACGTGACGTATCGTTTTGTAAGGGTAATTCGAATAACGCCATGTGTTTGCTCACCTCCCCGGGACCTTGACACGTTTCAACAACTCTTGAAGTCGGACTTGCGCTCCATAACACGCTTTCCTGCGCAGAAGTCGGCTTTTCCGCTCCATAACGCGCTCGCCAGCGCAGGAGCCTGCGTGTAAGGACCTTGGTCGCAATGGCCAAAGCCCGGCCATCACGCCCAAGGTCCTTACACTCCGGCTCCTAACCGCGCTGGCTCGCGCTCACTTAAAAAAGAGGCTTTGACCTTTTATTGGTCTCCGTCCCTTTGTTCAGTATCATCATCAATCGGCTAGCTGAACGCGCCGTGGTTGCCAGAACCATTCGCGGCCATCGCGTTCAAGTAAATCAAATGCCGCCTTTGGTCCCATTGTTGCCGCCGGATAAGTTGGCATTGTTGTTTCCTGGGACCATGCCGCTTGAATGGCATCAATAAATCGCCATGAAGCGGATAATTCAGACCAATGCGTGAAGTTTGTCTGATCGCCTTCCAGCACATTGCTGATTAAACGTTCATAGGCCTCCGGAGCTGCTGCAGCCGCTGTCGGGTCGTGGCGATAGCGCAACTCATCCGGTTCAACGTCAAAACCCGTTCCCAATGCTTTACCGTTAAGCTGCAGGGAATAGCCTTCGCTCGGTTCAATGTAAATCGTCAGGCTATCCGGGCGGCTTGCTTCTGCTTGACTAAATAACGGCGCGGTCACCGGTTTGAACGTTAATGTGATTTGGGTCGATTTACGCGTCAGCCGCTTGCCTGTTCGAATATAAATCGGTACGCCTTGCCATTGTGGCATATCCAACAAAATCTTGCCTGCGACAAAAGTTGGCGTTTGCGAATCCGGTGCGACCCCTTCCTCTTGGCGATAACCCGGAACCGTTTTGCCATCTATTTGCGCCGCCACATATTGTGCCTGCACAAAGTTAGCCTTTGCTGCTGCCAGATCATAAGGCCTTAACGCAGCAAACACCTTATCTTTTTCCGTTAAAATATCGGTTGCCGTAAACGACTTAGGCTTGGGCATAGTCAGGTAAGACAATACTTGCATCACGTGATTTTGAACCATGTCGCGCAACGCACCCGCCTTTTCATAATAGCCGGCACGTTCCTCTACTCCGACAGCTTCAGATAACGTGATCTGAATGTTGTCGATAAAGTCTTTGTTCCAGACGCCCTCAAAAATGGCATTATCAAACCGAAACGCCAGTAGGTTCTGGATCATTTCCTTGCCAAGATAATGGTCAATTCGAAAAATCTGATCATCGTCAAACGTTGCGGTCAATGAATCGTTCAATGCTTTGGCGCTAGCATAATCATGTCCAAACGGTTTTTCAATAATCAAACGATTGAATCCAGCATCCGTCAACAGATGTTCTGACTTAAGATGACTGGCAATGGTTTCGAAAAAGTCCGGTGCCATAGCCATATAAAAGACGCGATTACCGCCGACTGCAAACTGATCATCCAGCTTTGCCGCAAGATTTTTCAAGGTGATGTAATGATCTGCATCGGTTACATCATGACTTTGATAGAAAAAGTGCTGGGCAAAGGCGTGCACCTGTTCAGCATCCGCGTGTGCACCTGCAACAGCATTTGCTACGACTTCGTGATAATGTTCGTCGCTCCATGGTCGGCGGGCAGTTCCGATAACTGCAAAGTGTTCAGCAAGCACTCCGCGGCGATAAAGATTGAACAATGCAGGATAAAGCTTTCGTGAAGCTAAATCTCCTGACCCACCGAAAATAATGATCACAGCGCGCGATTCTTCTGGCATGTATATGACCCTGCTTTCCCAAGTCTTGATTACAATTCAACAAATATGTGAGCAGCGCGATCAGCATCGACTGCCAATTCTTTTCCAGTTCGATCTAGTTTGATGACGACTGCATCCAACGTTTTGGCGGTTACCGTAAAGACGTCATCAAGGCGTAAATCAAGTTTGACAGTGTAATCAATCAATGAAACCTCATCGATCAACCGTTCAATATGACCCTTTTGGCCGACTTCCATCGCTCCCAAAGTGACGCGACTCTGCTGAATATAGTGGCCGTCAGCATCAGGGATCACACCGCCATGAGGGCAATATTGAGGATTGCCTAACATGGCCGCCAAACGTTTTGCCATTTCTGGCGTCAAGGCGTGTTCCAATTTCTCAGCTTCCTGATGAACTGCATCGGCAGGATACTTCAAGCACTTAACTAAAAAGACTTCCCAGAGACGATGATTGCGCACTAAGATAGCCGCCTTTTTTCGCCCAGCCGATGTCAACTGGATGCCTTGATAAGGCGTGTGTGCTACTAGCTTCTCTTCGCCCAGTTTATTGATCATCTCACTGACCGAGGCAGCAGAGACATGCATCCCCGCAACAATTTGCTTATTAGAGACCAGTTCGGTATCGCCGCCGATCTCAAAAATCAACTTAAGATAATCCTCTTTATTCGGTGTCATTTTACATCCTTACTTTTAATTTGCAGTCACTGTACTACATTATGCCATGACTTGCACAAAAAAACACGTCAATTTCTTGACGTGTTTAATGACGACCGACGCAAACGGTTTATCTGATGAACAATTGCCGATCATCGTGAAATGATTAGCATGTGCGTACTTAGAATGTTGAATCCGTTCCTTCATATTCATCGAGAATAATGTGCTTCAAATCGCTGATCAATGGTTCCTGCGGGTTGGTAACCGTGCAGTTATCTTCATAAGCAAGTTCAGCAAGGCGATCAACTTGCTTGTCCAGATCTGCTTTCTGAACTCCCTGATCCTTCAGACTTAACTTGATCCCGACGCTATGTGCCAATTTAATGAAGGCTTGAACATAGCTTTCCACTAATTCATCGGTGGTCTTTCCTGGCAGCCCAAGATAGCGGGCAATTTCTGCATAGTCTTCGTTAGCACGGAAGTAACTGTACTTGGCCCAGATTGCACGTTTCTTTGGTTGACTAGCATTGAACCGGATAACATGTGGCATGGTGATGGCGATGCAGCGACCATGAGGCAAGTGGAACGCCTGACCTAATTTATGGGCAATACTGTGGTTAATTCCCAGCAAGGCATTGGCAAACGCCATCCCTGCAATGGTAGAAGCATCATGCATCTTTGACTTAGCCGCAATGTCGCCATGATAACTCTTTTCGAGGTTTTCAAACACTAGCTTGATTGCCTCAAGGCTCAGGCCCTTCGTATAGTGGGTTGCCATGGTTGATACATAACTTTCGGTTGCATGGCACAAAACATCGATCCCGGAATCAGCCACAACTACTGGCGGTACTGATTCAATAAACTGACTATCCACAATCGCAATATCTGGCGTCAAAGCATAATCAGCTAACGGATATTTGATCCCTGCTTTGGAATCGGTGATAACCGCAAATGGTGTCACTTCAGAACCGGTCCCGGAAGTCGTCGGAATGCAAACCAGTTTGGTCTTATTCAGCTTCGGGAAAGTGTAGGTCCGTTTCCGAATATCCAGGAATTTCTGTTTGGCACCGAAGAAGTCCGCATCGCCAGCATCGTTGAACAAGCACATACCCTTGGCTGCATCCATTACAGAACCACCGCCAATCGCGATCACGGTATCCGGACCAAACGACCGCATGATATCGGTTCCCTTGAAGACCGTATCAGTTGATGGATCAGGTTCAACATCCACGAACGTCTGAACCTGTACCGGATTCTCGCGCCGAGCCAAAACGTCTTCAATGATCTTGACGAAACCCAGCTTTTCCATTGAACGATCAGCAACGATGAAGGCGCGCTTGATGCCTTCCATGTGTTCCAGATAGCGAACCGAGTTTTTTTCGAAATAAATCTTTGGCGGCAATTTCATCCATTGCATGTTGTTGCGCCGTTTTGCCATGGTCTTGATATTCAACAAGTCAACCGTCCCCACATTGTGCGAAATCGAGTTGCCGCCATAGGAGCCGCAGCCCAGCGTCAAACTAGGAATCATTTCGTTGTAGAGATCCCCGATACCGCCAACAGAAGAAGGTGTATTGATCAGGATTCGGCAAGCCTGCATGGTATCAGCAAATTTCAATGCCAATTCGTCGTCAGCTGTGTGAATCACCGCGGTGTGTCCCAAGCCGCCGATATCCAACATGGTTTCACATTTCTTGAAGGCATCTTCATGACCATCGGCTTTAACCATCGCCAAAACCGGGCTCAGTTTTTCCCGAGAAAGCGGATATTTCTTGCCAACGTCTTTTAGTTCGGCAATCAGGATGGTCGTGTCATCAGGAATTCGAATCCCTGCCCATTCAGCAATTTGCTTAGGACTTTGGCCAACAATTCGAGGATTAACACTTTGCTTCTCAAGGTTAATAACCGTGCTCTCGAACTTCTTCATGTCCTTAGGTTTGACAAAATAGGCACCTTGGGCTTCAAATTCTTTCTTCACGGCATCGTAAATGCTGGAATCAACGATGGCCCCTTGTTCGGAAGCACAGATCATACCGTTATCAAAACTCTTGGACAAGACCAAATCATTAACGGCTTGCTTAATATTGGCACTTGCTTCGATGTATGCCGGTGCATTCCCTGCGCCAACACCCAAGGCCGGTTTGCCGGATGAATAAGCTGACTTAACCATGCCAGGGCCACCGGTTGCCAAGATCGTGGCAATGCCGGGATGATCCATCAGTGTCTTAGTTGCTTCCATGCTTGGAACCGGAATATACTGCAAGGCCCCTTTTGGCAATCCGGCCTTTTCAGCTTCCTCCCGAATGACCTCCAACGCACGCGCTGAAGACTTTTGTGCACCCGGGTGGAAAGCAAAGATAATCGGATTACGGGTCTTGATGGAAATTTCGGATTTAAAGATCGTGGTTGATGTCGGGTTGGTCACCGGCGTTACCCCGGCAATAACCCCGATTGGTTCGGCGATGGATACCAAGCCGCGTTGTTTATCTTCATTGATAACGCCAACGGTCTTGTTGTTCTTAATCGAATGCCAGATTTCTTCAGTGGCAAACATATTTTTAATGGCTTTATCTTCCCAAACACCACGGCCGGTTTCGTCAACAGCGAGTTTCGCTAATTCCATATGATGATCTAACCCGGCAATTGCCATCCGATGAACAATATGATCAATTTTTTCTTGATCAAAAGTCTTCATGATCTTCAAAGCCGAGTGCGCATTGGCAACCAGTTCATCAATCATGCCTTTCACATCAACTTCAGTAGCAGCCTTCGCAGTATTCTTAAGCATGAGCTTACCTCCAAGCAATTCGCAGAATTTTTGTTAACCATTTCACAAGAACATCATACCTTGCTATTGTGATTTTGTAAACAATTTTAGTGAACTTTTTCACGAAAATTTTGCTTGTTCACTGTCAATGCTGATTTGTCAGGGGAATTCAACGTTTTTCACTTTGTATTTTTTTGAACTTATGGCCGTAAAAAAAAGACCAGTCAAGAACCGGTCTCTCTGTTAACATCATTAACCTTTAACCTTAAGCCTGCTTGTCATCGTCTGCTTTGGCATCGCTGTCAGCAGCAGCCGGTTGATCATCGGACTTGGCCGCAGTATCAGATGCTTCCTTAGCCACACGCTGTTCATCTGTGTTGGAGGCTTCGGCTTTTGCTGCTGGAGCCGGGGTTGGGGTTGCCGGACGTGAAGCAACGCCGCGAACCGCATTTAGATTGAATGTCAGATAAATACCGTCTGAGTCAATCACAACGGTCCCTGCTTGCTGATCAATTGAATCAATCACACCATGCAGGCCGCCAATTGTAACGATCGGATCACCTTTTTTTAACTGACTTAGCATTTCCTGACGCTTTTGTTGCTGCTTTTTTTGTGGGCGAATCATGCCAAAGTACATGAACGCTACAAAGATCACCAGCAGAACGATCATTGAAACATTACCATTTCCCAATTTAGGCACCTCTTGTTTTTTTAGTTTGTCATTCAACAGTGTAACAGAATTTCGGACCATGCTCCAAACAATCTAGAAATTCTTCGCCTTTTCCTTGTTATAACCATAAGCTTCGAAAAAATCTTCGCGGAAGGCAAGCAGATCATCGTTGGCAATGGCTTCACGTACTTGCTGCATGAGGTGTAAAAGGAAATAAAGATTGTGGTAGGTTGTTAGCCGAATACCGAATGCCTCGCCAACATGGATCAAGTGACGAATGTAGGCGCGACTGTAATTGCGGCAAGCATAGCAATCGCAATTAGGATCAAGCGGGCCAAAGTCGTGGGCATACTTGGCATTCTTGATGACAAGACGCCCGCGACTGGTCATACACGTCCCATTTCGTGCGATTCGGGTTGGCAAGACGCAATCAAACATATCAATCCCGCGCAATGCCCCGTCAATCAGCGCATCAGCAGAACCAACACCCATTAAATACCGCGGTTTATCCTCTGGCAGCAAAGGTGTGGTGAAGTCCAAAACATGGTTCATTTCATCTTTGGACTCACCAACTGACAGGCCGCCAATTGAATATCCCGGAAAATCCATGCTTACCAAGTCTTTGGCACTTTGTTCACGAAGATCTTTGAAGCCGGCTCCTTGAACAATACCAAACAGCGCTTGCCAATCCGGATTTTTATGCGCTTTTAACCCCCGCTCAGCCCAGCGACTGGTTCGCGCAACACTTTTTTTGACATAATCATAACTCTCAAAAAACGGCGGACACTCATCCAAACTCATCATAATATCCGGCCCTAACGCGTTTTCGATCGCAATCGCCTTTTCTGGTGATAGGAACATTTTCGCGCCATTCAGATGATTCTTGAAGGTGACCCCGTCTTCCGTAATATGCCGGGTATCTGCTAGCGAAAAGACCTGAAACCCGCCTGAGTCCGTCAAAATTCCCTTGTGCCAATTCATGAAACGGTGCAATCCACCGGCTTCTTCAATTAAATCCGGACCGGGACGCAACCACAAATGATAGGTGTTGGCTAAAATAACCGTTGCTCCCATTGTGTCCAATTCCTCTGGCGCCATTGTTTTGACACTGGCTTGGGTTCCCACCGGCATAAACATCGGCGTTGGAAAAGTTCCATGCGGTGTGATCAATTCACCTAACCGGGCACCACTATGCTTATCTTGATGAATGAGACGATATTTAACTGCTGGTTCCATACAGACTCCTTATTCACAGCAATGCCCTCGCAGCACCGCTTATCCATTTTCTCGTTATGCCAGTTTAACAGAGTTACTTGTGATTTAAAAGTAAGTGACTCGCCCAAACGCTGCAGGACCGTTCACAAATGAAACCTGTCCAGCAGATGATCAACAACTTTCTTATAAAGCGCTGGCCCACGATCACCGAGCTTTATCCTTTTTTCTACTGGTTTTTCCTGTTAAAATAAAGCTAAGGACGGGATCACCGTTACCGTAGTTTTCGCACTTCCCGGGTTTTGACCTGGCCATTGTGATCGTCTATGAATACGTTGTTCCACGCAGCGATGCGTTAAAAGAAAAATCGAGACATGTCTGTTGGTATGTGTTGATGTGATCCCGTCCGTTATAAAAACCGGTTTGCAAACGCGCAAACCGGTTTTTATATACCTTCAGAGACGATCAATGGCGTAAACTACCCGCAGACAGTAGCGGGTCACATGATCGATCATCAATAAATGAACATCGCGTCGCCAAAGCTAAAGAATCGGTACTTTTCTTCAATGGCGTGTTTGTAGGCGTTCAAGATCGTATCCCGGCCTGTGAACGCAGCCACCAACATCACCAAGGTTGACTTTGGCAAATGGAAGTTGGTGATAAAGGCATCCACGACCTTCCACTGATACCCAGGCTTAATGAAAATATCTGTCCAACCAGAATCCGCCTTGATAGCACCATCAAATTTAGTGCCAATCGCCTCAAGCGTTCGAATTGAGGTTGTCCCAGTAGCAATGATGCGCCCACCGTTATCGCGTACCTCATTCAAAGTTGCAGCTGCTTCCGGTGTTAGACGATAAAACTCGCTGTGCATCTTATGCGCTTCAATATTTTCTTCTACCACCGGCCGAAATGTTCCGAGACCGACATGCAGCGTCAGATAAACCAGCTTAACGCCCTTATCCTGCACCTTTTGCAATAACTCTTTCGTCCAATGCAATCCGGCAGTTGGCGCTGCTGCTGATCCTAGCTCTTTGGAATAAACGGTTTGATACATTTCCGGATCTTCAAGTTTTTCTTTGATGTAAGGCGGCAGCGGCGTTTCACCGAGCTTATCCAGAATTTCCATGAAGATGCCATCATAGTCAAAATGGATCATCCGTCCGCCATGTTCCAGCTCTTTGGTGACCGTCGCCTTTAACAACCCGTCACCAAAATCAATCACTGTCCCGACTGGTGCCTTGCGCGCTGGCTTCATCAAAGTTTCCCAGTCGTCGCCGGAAGTGTTATTAAGTAATAGCACTTCCATGTGGGCACCGGTTTCCGGTTTGACACCATAAAGTCGTGCCGGCATAACCCGTGTGTCGTTCATGACCAACGCATCGCCTGGTTTAAAATAATCCAGAATGTCATAAAAATGCTTATCCTGCATCGCGCCAGTATCAGCATTTAAAACCAACAGACGGCTGGCATCGCGTTCTTTCAGCGGTGTTTGGGCGATCAATTCATGCGGTAAGTCATAATCAAAATCCGAAAGTTGATAATCTTTATTTTCTACGCGCCGATAACGTTTTTTGTCTTGCAACTTGTTCGCTTCCATTCATTTCATTTAGTTGTTTTTTGATGGCGACTGCTCGTCTGAGGATTGCGGCATCGTCATTCCCATATGGGCAAAGCCAGCGGGCGTCACCATGCGTCCACGAGGAGTTCGTTTCAAGAACCCGATTTGCAACAGGTAGGGTTCATACATCTCTTCAATCGTAGCCATTTCTTCACCGATATTGGCAGCAATCGTTGATAACCCAACCGGTCCGCCTTGGTAGTCACGAATCATGAAGGTTAATAACTTGCGATCAATCTGATCAAGTCCTTGGGCATCCACCTGCAACTGATCAAGCGCATGATCGACCATTGCCAAGTCAACCGGGCTCTTGCCGGCAACTTCAGCAAAATCCCGAATACGCTTCAACAAGCGATTGGCAACCCGCGGCGTTCCCCGCGACCGCCGCGCAATCTCGTAGGCACCTTCTGCATCAATCGCCATATTGAAGACATTTGCTGAGCGTTTAACAATCTCACTTAAGTCATCAGGCGAATAATACGCCATATGTTCACTAATGCCAAATCGATCGCGCAATGGTGCCGACAACATACCAGCTCGCGTTGTGGCCCCAATCAAGGTAAATGGCGGCAAGGGGAAATGAACCGGATGGGCAGTCGGACCCTGGCCAACGACAATATCAATATAAAAGTCTTCCATGGCCGAGTACAACATTTCTTCAACAATTTTTGGTAATCGGTGAATTTCATCGACAAACAACACATCTCCGGGGCGCAACTCATTCAGCAACGCGACCAAATCACCTGGCTTTTCAATGGCCGGTCCAGAAGTGGTACGGATATTCACGCCCATTTCGTTGGCAATCACCAGTGCCAGCGTGGTTTTGCCTAATCCCGGCGGCCCATATAACAAAACGTGATCCAAGGATTCTTCACGTTGCTTGGCCGCAGTAATATAAACGGTCAGCTGATGTTTAACCCGATCCTGACCAATATATTGAGCAAGCCGCCGTGGACGTAAGCTTTTCTCAATTTGTGCTTCATTCAGATCATCAATGTCGCCTGAAACTAACCGATCCTTGTTTGCGTCTGGCAAAAACTCACGCCCCTTCTATATTGTCTGAAAAAGTCTTACCGTTGTCGATGTCCTGCTGCTCCAGTATAATCAACGTTATGCTCGTCCGCTCAACAAGCGTAAACCTTCACGCAGATAAGCATCGGTCGTCGTGGCGTCAAAGGCTTTCAAAGCATCGGTAATGCCATCAACCGCGCGTTGGGTGTATCCTAAGGCAACCAGTGCAGCCAAGGCATCTGCCAGCTCCGGCGCTACTTGATCGGCGGTCGGCATGATCGTTGCGGCAGCCGGTTGAGCATCGGTCGTAATTTTGCCTTTTAGATCCAGGATAATCTGAGCGGCCGTCTTCTTACCGATGCCCGGAAACTTGGTCAAAAATTTAACATCATCCTGGGCAATGGCAGTTGCTAGGCCACCACTTGAAACATTTGCCAAAATTGCCAACGCTGATTTCGGACCAATGCCGGTGACGGATAACAACTGGTTAAAAGTTCGTTTATCCGCTGCTGTTTCAAATCCGTAAAGTGTTTGATCATTTTCGCGGATGATGAGTTGCACATAAATCCGGGTCTGCTTTCCCGCTTCGAAATCGTATGGATTGGCTACCAGCAGGCGAAATCCGATGCCATTGACATCAATGACAATGTACGCCGGCGTTACGGCCTGAATTGTGCCTTCAAAGTATTCGTACATAAGCTCTCCATTCAGTACATATGTTTGGTACGCTTGACTCATTGTAGCATAGAACTTTTCTTGATGATAAATCGTTCTGAGGCTTAACGTTATGACTCCAAAAAATGTCCGCCATTTGATCAATCTTGCCACCCTGATCGTTGTGATCGCTTTAGTCGTCGTCACTATTTATTGGTACGATCTAGGGATTCTTTCTGATGTCAAGGTTTTACAAAGTTACATTGCCCGACTCGGCTTAACCGGAGCTTTATTTTTCGTTGTCATCCAAGTCATCCAGGTCGTGATTCCCATCATTCCAGGCGGCATCAGTACCGCTGCGGGTGTGATTCTTTTTGGCCCGTGGTTTGGTTTTCTCTACAACTACATCGGCATCGCGATCGGATCTTTTATTAACTTTTTTCTTGCCCGCCGTTTTGGCAAGCCCCTGCTGACGTATTTAATTTCGGAAAAAACTTATGAAAAATACATCGGCTACACTAAGAATCAGACCCGCTTTGATCACCTGTTTACCCTTGCTATTGTGTTGCCGGTTGCCCCAGATGATGTGCTATGTTTGCTCGCCGGTCTCACCAAAATGACCTTTACCAGGTTCTTCTGGATTATTATACTCGGCAAACCCATTACCATCTTCGCCTATAGCATGAGTTTGCTATATGGTGGCCGGTGGTTGATTGATCTATTCAGTTAAACATGGTGACATGAAAATGGCGCTGCCAGGTTCGCTATTCGAACTTGTGCAGTGCCATTTTTGGTTCTAATCAATGCTCGTCAGATTAGACAACCTGCCGGGTAAATGGATCGTTAGAAATGCCGCGACTCAAAATCAACTTTGCCCACTCTTTAGCAGAAAACAGGCTGTGATCTTTGTAGTTGCCACAACTCTTAATGTCAACACCGGGTACATCATCCCAGGTAATATCGTTAGCAATCGCTTCAAGGCTGGACTTCAGCGCTTTGGCGACTTCCGTGGTGCTGTGTGTTCCCCAGGTAATCAAGTGAAAGCCGGTGCGGCAGCCAAACGGTGAACAATCAATCACGCCATCCATGCGATCGCGCAATAATGATGCCAACAAGTGTTCAATTGTATGCAACCCGGCAGTATCAATCGCAGCGGTGTTTGGCTGAACCAAGCGTAAATCATAATTAGAAATTTCATCGCCATTCGGGCCTTTTTCGGTGGTAATTAACCGGACATAAGGCGCCTTAACTGCAGTGTGATCTAACGTAAAGCTTTCAACTTTTGCCATAAATTAAGGATCTCCTTCTCAATAGCTTACCTATTCATCATATAACACAATCCCACCGGTGTGAAAAAAATCTGAGAATGACATGACATCATGCCAAATAGGGTCAAAAAATTTTGAGTCTAGCCGGCTTATCTGTTAAGCATCTTCCCAAACCCGATGCGCAATACGCTGAACCAAGGCCAACTTCGCCCATTGATCATCTTCGGTCAGCTTGTTGCCTTCTTCGGTTGACGCAAAACCACATTGCGTGGACAAAGCCAAGTTGCTCAGTGGCACATAAGCAGTCGCAGCATGGATACGTTCAATCACTTTTTCCTCGTCTTCTAACTCCGGAAACTTCGACGTAATCAACCCTAACACAATCCGCTTATTGGTATCGCCTTGCCACAGCTGCGGTAATGGCTCAAACGAACCGGCACGCTGACTGTCATACTCAAGGAATAATCCGTCATAAGGCAAGTCGCCAATTTCATCAGCAACATACTGATAGCCGCCCGAGAATAAGAAAGTCGACTGGAAATTTCCGCGGCAAATGTGCGAAGTTACGGTCAAATCTTCAGGTAATCGAATTAACACTGCTTTAATGACCTGATGCGCCAGCTTGGCAAAGTCGACAAAATGCTGGTGTCGTTTCGGGTCGTTCTCTGTATCTTTTAGGTTTTGAATCAGATAAGCCCAATTCGTATCATCAATCTGCAAGTAACGGACACCCAAAATATAAAAGTGTTCAATAGTTGCCACGTATGCTTGCACCACATCAGCTAAATAATCATCAAAAGAAGCATAGTACTTCGACCAGTTATCGCTGCGATGATCCCTAAACAACAGCGCTGGACTAGGAATTGTTTGCTTTGGCAAGACCCCGGCTGGCACAATACTCTTGAGATATTTAAAGGCGGCAAAGAAAGGATGATCGGGATTAAAGCTGACCTTACCAGCAAGATGAACATTGGCAGCAGGATTAATCCCGCCTTTAAAGTCCCGTTCATACTTCCATGCATCATCCTTTTCAAAGCCATTCAGCCCCCAGAAAAAGTCTAGGTGCCAGTAACGCCGCGAGAATTCACCATCAGTAACGGCATTAAACCCGAGTTCGACTTGTTTTTTAACAATATGTTTGATGGCTTCATGCTGAATCGCCAGCTCCTGATCCTGCTGAATCTCACCGATCCCAAGCTGCTGATGAGCAACCTTCAACCGCTCCGGACGCAGCAAACTACCAACTAAATCAGCACGAAAAGGGGCTTTGGTTTGAACTTCTTCTGTCATGTGAAACCCTCCTAAAAGAAAGTGAGCGTGAACAGGGCCGCTTAGAAACCGGAGTGTAAGTGGCCTTGGGCGTGATGGCCCGGTTTTGGCCATTGCGACCAAGGTCCTTACACGCAGGTTTCTGGCCCTGTGAGCGCGTTATGGAAAGTGAGCGCGAGCCAGCCCGGTTAGAAACCGGAGTGTAAGTGGCCTTGGGCGTGATGGCCCGGTTTTGGCCATTGCGACCAAGGTCCTTACACGCAGATCCCTGCGCTGGGGAGCGCGTTATAGAAAGTGAGCGTGAACAGGGCCGCCTAGAAACCGGAGTGTAGGTCAGATCTCTATCCCTATAAACGCGTCATGGCAAACGCACTACAGTCTTGAATAACCATCACATTCAAAAATGGATGCCTACGCAAAATCAACTACAAATTAATATTCCACCACTGAAAACACGCAGCAATGGAACAACCAACTAGTCGGTACCTTTATGCAACACACTCGACTGATGCGGTAAGTCATAGCCGTCACGGGACGAAAAAAGCCCCTTGATCGAATCCGATCAAGGGGCGACGGTGCGCGTTACCACCCTTATTCGTGTTAATTTAACATTAACACCTCAACAGTACCAAAACTGATACCTGGCATCATAACGGGTGCACCCGTTTCAATGGCGTGAACCACTGAAAAGCTATTTGGAGCTCATCTTCACCGATTAGCCGATCACCTGCTTACACTGTCCAGGCTCGCTGTCGATCTGCGCTTCGGTTACTCTTCTCCGCAAAGCAATGTGTTTGTCATAAATTGAATTCATCATAACACCGCGATAAGCCATGTCAAGAACAACTTCACCCTCGCTATTATTCTTGTTATGATTTGATCAGACCATGATTTATGGAGGTGCACTATGGGAACTACCTTTTTTGCTTATTCCGTGCTAACCCAGCAGAACAGTTGGCAAAGCACCTTACGATATACCATTATTTTAATCGGTGCCTTGCTTATTATTGCCTATCTTCTGTATTTCTTACGCCACAAACGCAGTAACAAATACCGCGATCTTTTGGTGCTAGTTGCTTTAGTTGAACTCCTGACCATCGGCATCCAAGTTCGCGATCTTCAGGCTAGTCGAACGGCCAACGCTGATTCCCAAGCCGTTGCCACCCTGTTACGCAGCGTGGCAACCCAAAAGCATGTCGCCACCCGTCAGCTTTATGCCAACAGCAATACTGTTCACACCGGCATGCTGATCACCATCGGCCGCTCCACAAAAGAAATGTACACCGTCACAATTAATGCCGATAATAACAGTTACCAGTTATCTAAAACGACCTTGATTGTGCCAAAAGCTCAGTTCATCACTAAATAAGGAGATTCATATGCGACTTTTTCAGGATCCATACTTTGTGACGGCAATGAAGCTGCTTTTGGGCTTCATTGTCTTCATCGCGCAAATCAAGCTCACCGGTAAAGGTAATCTTGCACCGGCAACCATTGTCGATCAAATGCAGAATTACGTTCTTGGCGGCATCATCGGCGGCGTTATTTATAATACCGATATCGGTCTGTTGCAGTTTGTCAACGTGCTGCTGATCTGGACGTTAATCGTTTTCAGCACTAAATACCTGACGAACCACAATCGTTGGCTCAAACGGGTGATTGATGGCGAACCGTTATTAGTCGTTCAACATGGTCAAATCAAAGTGGATACCGCCACACGGGTAGGCTTATCTGCTAACGACCTTGCTTATAAACTACGAGCTGCCGGCGTCAATGATTTACGCGATGTTCGCCAGGCTTATCTTGAACAAAATGGCCAGTTAAATGTCATTTTAAAAGGCGACGAAACCATCAAATATCCACTCATTTTAGATGGGCAAATTGACCCGGCCGCACTTGACGCCATTGACCATGATGAGAAATGGCTTAAGGCTCGCTTGGCAGAGCAAGGATACGAACCCGGTGATGTCTATATGGCCAGTTTTCTCGGTGGACGCGTTGTTGTGTCACCATACGATCGCACCTAACCGTGAGTCTCACCAGAGAAAAGCATCTACCGCTTGGGCGACCTTAGGATTTTCATGTAACGCGCTGTGTTGGGCATCGCGACCGAAGTATTCTCTTTCCCGGTAACCGGCTGCGCGTGGGCTAACCAGATATCGTAACGATCGCGATGAGTTGTTGCTAACCCGCCCATCCGAATCGGAACCATCGCGAAGATCACCGTAGATATTCAGCACCTTAACCCCTTTTGGAAAACGATCGCGCATCCGAGCCAACTCAGCATAATTTTCGTCTAACGGGGATGGATAGCCGTTAGCAGCTAACTTGATTTGATGTGGTTGATCGCCCATACCAATGATACCGTCAAAATGCCCGGCAATGGCAACATAGGCGTTTATTTTAGGTAGTTTTTGCTGGTCTTGATTGCGAATTGCATAAAACATCACCGCCATATTTCCCATTGAGTGGGCGACAAAGTTAACGTTGCGCACACCATAACGTTGGTAAAGCTGACGATTAACCGTCGCTAGCCAATCAGCCCATTTCACGGCATCCGGATTGCGATTGTCTTCAAAGACCACTTGCACAATTGGCTTACGAACATGGTGAGGCGATCCAAGCCAACTGACTTTCCCGTTTTTACTCACCGTTGCAGTAAGGACTTTGGTTGCTCCCGCCTGTTTAGCGTGACGGATTAACGTGTTGGTCGACCCGGCACCACCGGAATAGCCATGCAAATAAAGCGTTGCGGTTTTGCCAATCGACGCCTGCTCCTGATCGGATGTGTTGACGGACTGGTTGTGGAACCAATACCAACCTGCACTGACAACCAGAACTATGCCAAGTAAGCCCAACCAAATCCAGTTGTTTCGTTTCATGGAACCTACCTTTCTGCTGCCGGGTTCGCCGAATCATCTGCAAGCAAGGCAGGACGTGGTAAGAAATGGCTAATTGCCGCAATGATTAAACCAACGACAATGGTCCAACCTGCCACTCGCTGCCATAGCGGTGAGTATGCACGAATTAAATCACTCGCCAATTGCGTATTTAACGGTGCCCGCGTACTAATCATGCCTAACAATGGACTCGCAGTTACAAGAATCGCTATGAAACCACCAAAATACCCCATTGCGTAAGTCGACCGCCCAACAACGGCCATAAACCGCCGCCATGAGTGTGCTGTTTTTAACATAATGAGCAGAACAATCACCAGCAAAATTGCGGCTACAATCACCGCTGTCTGGGTCATAAGGACCAACAACGGATAAATAAGCCCCCAGCCTTGCTCCATGATTGACTCATTGATTTCATATTCAAGTTTGGCATTGAGACTCGCCAACACTTTTTGATCGTCAAAATTTTGACCTTGATTTTTCGCCGCTGTCTGAAGCCGACTCGTCAGACTTTCTTTAATGGTTGCCAGTGAAATATGCGTTTGGTTAGCTGCACTGGCCGTGATCATTTTTACGGCAAGCCGCTGAGTGTCATCAAGTGTGACCAGTTTAGTGTCACTATTCAAAGCAGCGCCATTTTGGTTCGCCGTTGTCACCAGATCATGGTTTAAAGTATCCGTGAGTTGTTGCAGACCTTGGCTTTTAACAACGATTTGCTCTGTTCGTGCGGGTGTCCCAATGGTCAACATCATACCGGTACTAAAGGCTTCAACAAAAAGAAGTACCCAAAAGATCAGCGTAAATAATGCAAACCAACTACGGGAGACGCCTCGCCATTGTTGTGTTCTCGTGTGGATCCCCTCCCTCGCATCTGGCCCTATTATACACGAAGCGTCATCATGACTTGTACGCTTCCTGACATTTGGACTACACTTAATGGTGATGCATGTCGGTCATCATTAAGCCATCATCCTAAATTGCTTTTCGCCGTATGATTGCTGGTGTTGGCGCTGGTTGGCAACCTCACTTTCACATGTACTCATTCGGTGTTGCATCGGGTCACAACTTCACAAGGAGGTTTCTCAAATGCACTATACATTAAACGACGGCAATGTTTTACCAGCCATTGGTTTTGGCACATATAAATTAACCGGGACTAACGGGGTTCGAGCCATGGTTGGGGCCCTTAATCTGGGTTACCGCTTGTTGGATTCAGCCTTTAATTATGAAAATGAAGGTGCTGTGGGCGAAGCAGTGCGTCAAAGTGGGATCCCACGTAGTCAGCTTATTGTTGCGTCTAAACTTCCGGGACGCCACCACCGTTATCAAGAGGCGATTGATACCATCGAAGAAAGCCTATATCGAGCCGGTTTAGATTACTACGACCTTTATTTGATTCACTGGCCGAATCCGAAAGAGGATCTTTATCTAGAAGCATGGCAAGCGCTGATTCAGGCACAACGCTTCGGACTGATCCGGTCTATTGGCGTTTCAAATTTTCTGCCTGAGCATATTGACCGGCTCATCAAGGAAACCGGGGTCACGCCAGCAGTCAACCAGATTGAATTGCATCCCTATTTCAATCAGCAAGAACAACGCGCGTATGATGACGCGCACAATATTCAAACGGTCGCATGGAGTCCTTTAGGGCGGGGAGCGGTTTTGCAAGAACCAGCGATTAAACAGATCGCCGCAACCCATGGCAAGAATGTTGGTCAGGTTATTTTGCGTTGGGATCTTCAACACCACATTCTCCCGATTCCAAAGTCTGCCCACCTTTCCCGCCAGCGCACGAATCTCGATGTTTTTGATTTCAGCCTGACTAAAGAAGAAATGGCTGCGATTGACGCATTAACTAAATCAGATGGACGCTTAAACAATCAGGATCCAGCGGTCTATCAAGAATTCTAATGTTGCAAACCAGCTCATTTTGGCAACAAGTATCGATTGCATCAGATCCATTTCATTAAAAAGAGTCGCGGCGCTATCAGTGACAGCACCGCGACTTCTTTTTCTAACCGGCTCACCTTGACGATCAGCCGCATCATTGTTATTTTCAAAACTCTAATGAAAGAGGCAGGCCACATGACTGAACCTATTCGCATCTTATTTATTTCAATTTCAGGTAACACGCGCGCATTTGCTAAACGTCTAGCCGAATATGCACAAACCCAACATGATCAGAATCCGGAAAATCCAGCGATTGTTCTAAAAGAAATTTCCGAGGCGACGCAAAGTGACGGCGAAACGAAACCGTTCTTTGTGATGGTACCCACCTATCTCGATGGTGGTAACGGCATTGATAACGGCGTCAAGGAACTGATGACCAATGCCATGGGTGACTATCTGGCAGAAGGCGACAATGCCAAGCTTTGTCTAGGCATCATCGGTTCTGGCAACCGCAATTTCAATGAACAATATTGTTTGACCGCCAAACGCTACGCCAAGGAATTCGACGCGCCTTTTTTGGCCGATTACGAGTTGCGCGGAACACCAAGCGATGCCAAAAAAATTTACACCGTCTTAACCCGTGTTGCTCATACTGCCACCCATTAAGCAGACATACAACGGTTACCAATTAGCGTTGAACCAGCCAACCACGCGCTTGGTATAAGCCTTCTGATGGTCCGGAAAACTACGGGCATGTGCCGCGCCTTTGACGACCCACAAAGCCTTTTTCGATTTTGTGGCCGCACGATAGTTTTGATAAACCATCTTGGTCGGGACAAAGGTGTCTTTACTGCCATGAATGAATAAAATCGGTCGGGTGTTTTTGTGCAAAGCGTCAATGGCACTGGCATCAAAAACATTGTAGCCGGCTTTGAGCGTCGCAGTTAGCGCAACTGCCGGTACCAACGGCCACTTCGGGATATTAAACATTGACTTGGCTTGATAAGCAAGCTCGTCAATGATGCTGGTATAGCCACAATCTTCAACGATACTTTTCACTTGCGGCGGCAACTTCTCGCCACTAAGATACATCACGGTTGCCCCGCCCATCGAGACCCCGTACAAGGCAATCTGACTCTGTTTGCCTTGTTTTTTTATAATCTGGTTAATCCATTTGAGATAGTCCAGTCGATCCGGCCACCCGTAACCGATATAGTTTCCTTCCGACTGGCCTTGGCCGCGATCATCAGGAGCCAAGACGTTAAATCCGGCATCGTGAAACATCTTGATTTGCGGGGCCATGTATTCTTTGTTAGTCATATAACCATGCGCGACCACGATCGTTTTATTGGTCGGTTTGGCTGCGGGTACATAATCCGCGACTAATTTGAGCTTGTCGCCGGCTGCCTGTTCAGTCCAGGTTTCCTTATGTACAGATTTAAGCCATACTTTACTATCCGTAATAATACGGCTTTCCTTCCCACTCAAGAAAGATTTCTTGGATGGAACAAAGGCATACTGATAAAAATATAAGCTGGCACCCACCAGCCCGGCCACCATCACCCCAATGACCGACAGAATACCGATCAGCCAAGCTTTTTTATGTTTTCGCACGTTATTAACCTCCATAAGTGGTTCAAGACCTTTACATAACTGAAAAGTGTACCGCAACTTTTCAGAATTTCAAGTTACATGTGACCCGTGATTTGTTAAACTAATATTCGGAGGAAGAAATATGACTGATAAACCCTTACTAGAGGCATATGTGGATGCCTATTTTTCAACGTTCAAGAATATCAATGAACTGATCTCGGAACCAATGGCGGCGTATCATTTAAGTTTTGAGCAATATCGGATTTTATCGGACATTGCCAATGATCCGGAAATCAGTTTAACTGCAATTGTGAATAAGCGTGGCGTAACCAAGCCCGCGGTAGCCCGTCAACTGCGAGTTTTACGCAACTTGAATTACGTCACCCAGTCAAAGTTTGAAGCTGACCGGCGCCGCAATATGCTACAGTTAACGCCGCTTGGCAAACAGGTCGAAGCGGCCATTACGAAAAATGCCAATGAGCAGTTCAACGAATGGGTCGCAGCATTAGGCGAACGCAAAGCAAAACAGTTCGTGAAGTTATTGAATGAAATTGGTTCCAAGGTCATTCGGCCACAGCAAGCCGCTAAAAAGAATCGCTAATGACTGAATAAAGGCGAATGCATTCTCCGCACATATGGAAAATGCATTCGCCTTTTGTCTCCCTATCGTGATGCCATCAGGGATTTAATAGCTTCAAACTTATCTAACGCTTATTATTTAGCCAATTTTGCCAAGCCTGAAGGAATTGCTTCCGGTTTATCGACAAGCACCTTAGCTCCTGCGTCTTCTAGCTCTTTGGCTGATCCAAAGCCATAAGTCACACCGAGTAACTGAACGTGATTGTCCAAGCCGCCAATCATGTCATTCGCGCGATCCCCGACCATGACACTTTTAGCAGGATCTTCATTGGTTTCTTTTAAGGCATAGGCCAAAACATCCGTCTTCGTGACGCGCGTCTGCTCATCGTCACTTGCCCCATAAGCAGCGTTAAAGTAACGATCCAAGGCAAAGTGTTTAACAAGGCGATGCAGCATCATCTCGGGTTTAGCCGAAGCAATATAAAGATGGTGTCCTTGTTCCTTCAATGCCGTCATCGTATCTAGAAAGCCAGGATAAAGTTTAGCTTGATATAAGCCTTCCTCTTGATAATAGTGATGAAAGGCATCAATTGCCCGCTTAACTTCAATATCATCCAATTCCGGCCAGACTTCAGGAAGCTTTTGCACCAACGCCGGGCCAATAAATTGAACATAGGCTGAATTATCCAACGGACGCAATCCGCGATCCTGAACCATGTACTTTAATGCTGCAACGATTCCTGCTTCTGAATCTGCTACCGTGCCATCAAAATCAAAAAATAATGTTGCCATTGAGATCCTCCTTATTTGACATGAATGAAAGGCTGTAAAAAAAAGCCATTAAGTGTCGTCTATTAGTAACGCCGACAACAGGTATGAGCGCTTAGACGCTGATTTCTATGTGTTTCTGTTCACGCTCTCTCCTTAAACGCGCTCACAGTCGCAGAAATCTCCATGTAAGGACCCTGGATCAAAATGGCCAAAAACCGGCCATTTCGGTCCAGGGCCACTTACATTCCGATTTCTATGCGCTCCTGTTCACGCTCTCTCCTTAAACGCGCTCACAGTCGCAGAAATCTCCGTGTAAGGACCCTGGATCAAAATGGCCAAAGCCCGGCCATTTCGGTCCAGGGCCACTTACACTCCGATTTCTATGCGCTCCTGTTCACGCTCTCTATTATACAAGTTCCTGTTCGCGGTGTAGTGCGTCTTTTAAAATAACCGGGGCAATTAACGTTGTGATGACAATAACCACAATGACGGCGGAATAGTATTCTGCGTCCATAAGCTTGGCCTCAAACCCAATTTGAGCCACAATGAGCGCCATCTCACCGCGTGACACCATGCCAGCTCCCACAACATTGCTTTGTAACCAACTAGCGCCTGCTAAACGATCGCCAAGGCCACAGCCTACCCACTTGGTCACCAATGCCAAAACCGTCAAAATGGCAATGAAGCCCAAATCACGGCCAAAGGTATCAAAACGCATATTCAAGCCGACGCTCACGAAAAATACTGGAATAAAAACGGCATATCCGATTGCACTCAAATTGCCATCAACCTCATGCCGATAATGGGTTTGCCCAACCGCAACTCCGGCAAAAAAAGCACCGATGACTGCAGACATGCCCACAAGATCGGCGACATACGCCATTCCAAGGCAAATCAATAACGACATAATGGTAACCGCAGAAGCCGGGAATAATTTTTCAGACAACCGCATTAAATACGGCGCCGCCCATCTGACCACAAAATAAATCCCAACAAAGTACAACAGTTGCTCGATAATTTGCAGCCAAAACGGAATACTGGTTGTTTTTTGTTCCCCTAATACTGCGACCGTAAAACTTAAGATTAAGACCGTCAAGATATCGTCTACGACTGCAGCCCCTAAGATCGTTGCCCCATTGCGACCTTCCAAGGCATGCAATTCTTTTAAAACTTCAACCGAGATAGAAACCGAAGTAGCCGCAAATGTAATGCCAAGAAAGAGACTGCTGGTCAAGTTAAATCCCCAAAGATGGGCAAAGCCAAAGACAACGACAACTGGCACAATAACGCCGATAACCGCGACTAACATACCGGGTTTAAAGTATTTCTTCAATAACTCCAGATCACTTTCCAACCCAGCTAAAAACATCAGAATAATGACACCGATTTCTGCAAATAGTGAAATCGTATGCGTAGACGAAATCCATCCCAGAAGTGCCGGTCCAATTAAAATTCCTGCTAATAATTCGCCAATAACTGCGGGCATTTTCAGCAACCGACTCACGTGTGCCAATACCAATGTTGTTACCAAAATAAGTGCTAAGTTACCAATGTCCTGCATCTTTACCCTCCATGTTTGCGTCCATTAAACCGATGTTAACCGAACTTCATAGGCATTGCGTTCAGGAACCGGTTCGTCCATATAAACGATGCCACGAAAATCAAAGCCCATACCTGTAATCGCATGCTGCATGATCACATTTTTCGCGTGGGTATCCACCCGCAAATCGTCAAAACCGCGCCGATAAGCTTCACTCATAATGTTGCTAAAAAATACCCGACTCAACTGTTTACCGCGAATACTACCGTCAAGCGCAAATCGGTGAACTGCTAGATACGGGACATCTGCCAACCAGCCTGCCCCATCAATTCTGAGATAATGCGGATCCGGACCGACAACTAAAGCAGCCACTCCGGCAACCCGGCCATCCACAATCAAAACCCGACCGATACCGGTAGCAATGTCCTGCTCAATCGCGGCCTGATCCGGATAAGTCCCCTGCCACTGGTCAATTCCCTGCGCGCCCAAAAACTGACGCGCAGACGCGATAACTTTCATCATTGCAGGAATATCAGCAGGCATCGCAACCCGCATAAATATGGTTGACACAAACATCATCTCCAAAACATAATTGTGTCCTTCATTTTCCCCCAACTTTACGCGAGATTCAATCTGAAAGTAAAAAGAGCGTTGAGCCAGCCCGCTTAGAAACCGGAGTGTAAGTGGCCTTGAGCGTAATGGCCGGGCTTTGGCCATTACGCTCAAGGTCCTTACACGCAGGTTTCTGGGCTGGCGAACGCGTTTCGAGAGTATGCAAGAACCCCCCAACCGAAAAACGACTCCGCGGGTTTATTGGCGGGAGTCGTTTCAAAGCAAATCACCTAATACAAATTAATGCTTGTGATGCAAATGATGTTTTTTATTAACCGGTACTTCTGCATATTCCGGTGCAAACACTTCATGTGCGCCACGATGTTCTGGTGCCAGTCGCCATGGATGCCGGCCATGATGACGTTTGTGCATTTCCAGCTTCAGGCTCAATTGCTTGGTTCGTTCTTTTTCCGCGCGTAATTTCTGGTGACCGCGAATGATCGCAATGCCGCCGCCTAAAGTCAGTGCAATGGGAATCAAATGAATCACTGCTAACGGAATAATCAAATCGGGTTGTTGCTCCAGTGCGTGATCAAAGGCATGAACCGGTTCAAGCAGCCCTTCTTTTAATTCATCAAAATCAGACATGAAAGCACCTCCATGACATGAGAGACATATACTTACCATTTATATTATAACGTTAATTATCTAATAAAGGTGATCCAGCATCCGTTTTCACAAGCCACTGACCCAAATGACTGAAATAATCTGTCGGGTTGTCCAACATCTGACCATGACCGGCATTAGGTGTGACATGCAAAGTGGCATTTGGTATTGTCTGAGCCATTCGCTTGGCAGCTGATAACGGCATGGTTTCATGTCCACCGAACGTCAGATAAGTCGGCATTGTCAGACGGTGTATATCAGCCCGTCGATCCCAGTCCTTAAGTGCGCCTACCATCACAAATTCATTATCACCTTGAAAATAATGATACACGGGGGTCGCCAACGTGCTAATTAAATGGCGCGGCTGGGGATCTTTGGCATGATGAAGATATTGCTCCCCTAACTCACGCACCAACTGCTGGTATTTAGCATCCGCAAACGCGTGCTGGGCTTCAATCCGTTGCATGTATGCCACGTCATCACTAGAAAACATGGTCTCCCGAATCTTGTTAATGTTAACCAAATACTCATCCAAATTATCAATCATCGAGCTCAAAATAAGTCCCTTAAGATGCTGCGGATATTTCAAGCCATATTCAATCGCCAACACACCGCCCCAGGACTGACCTAATAGGTAAAAATGATCAAGGCCCAGCTGTTGTCGAACATTTTCCACTTCGTCAACATAATACGCGATATTGAGAAAACGCTTTTGATTAGCCAGATCGGAAAAGTCCGGTTGATCAGAGAAAAATGAACCCAGTTGGTCGTACCGCGAGACACGGACACCAAAAGATGCCAGTTCAGTAGCAAAATTTTCAAACACTTCATTCGTGCAGCCTGGTCCGCCGTGCAACGTCAGTAATTGAATCGGGCCACTGCCTAATGTCTGGGTCCACAAGTGGTAGCCATTAGGTAATGTGATAAATCGGGTTCCATTTGGGTTTCGTTTTACCATGAGAGCACTTCTTTCTATAACTTTGATCTCATTATGACGGTTTCATGACTCCCTAACCATAACCCAACCACGCCAACAACTTCAAAGTTTTGTAAAAACAAGTGTGATATTCGGCATCTTGTTGTCTGGATTGGTAAAATGGATGAAAAGTACTGGAGGGCATGCGATGGCAGAGCAAAAGATTTCACCTGATCAAGGGTTATCGGAAGAACAAGTTCAGCAACGAATCGGTGCAGGCCAACACAACCTGCCACTAAAGCCACTGACACGATCAATTAGCCAGATCATCAAAGTCAATACCTTCACTTTATTCAATTTGGTCAATGTCGTGTTGGGTGCGCTCATTATCACGACTGGCAGCTATAAGAATTTACTGTTTCTCGGTGTTGCCATCATCAATACTGCCATTGGTACGATTCAGGAGATTCAAGCCAAGCACCAAATTGACAAAATGTCGATTCTTGCTGCCACCCGTGCGACAGTCATCCGTAACGGTCAGGTGGAAAAAGTCGAGCTTGAGCAACTGGTTATGGACGATATGGTCATCCTCAAACGCGGGGACCAAATTCCGGTGGACGGCACCGTGGTAGCTACCAACGGCCTTGAAAGCGATGAAAGTCCACTGACCGGTGAATCCCGCCCCATTGCCAAAAAAGGGGGTGACACTTTGCTCTCCGGGGCATTTGTTGTATCGGGACAGGCTACCATGCAAGTAACCGCTGTCGGTGACGCTACCTTTGCCGCTAAACTAGCGCTAGAAGCTAAGGCGGAAAAGGTCAGCCAAAGCCAGCTATTAGCCACCATCAATCGCATCATTCGAGTTTTAACCTATGTTTTGATTCCTATCGGCGTCATTCTTTTCACGGTTTCCATGATTCGGCGTGGTCATTATAATCGCGCGATTTTGACCACCAGTGCAGCCATGATCGGGATGATCCCTGAAGGACTGGTTTTGTTAACAAACGTTGCACTCGCTGTTTCTGCACGCAACCTTGCTGTCAAGCGCGTCTTGGTGCGGGCATTACCGGCCATTGAAGCTTTAGCAAGAGTCGACACGATATGTTTGGATAAAACCGGGACGATTACCAGCGGCAAGCTTAAAGTCACCGACACATTGCCTGCAGACGGGCGGACCGCTAAAGATGTCACCCGCGCCGCCGCTGCGATCGTCTACGCACTCAACGATGACAATGAAACGGCTTTGGCAATCAAAGCTGCAGCCGATGCCGATACCAATCAACAAGTCACCCAGACCGTTCCATTTTCTTCAGCTCGCAAATGGTCCGGGGCCGTCGTGGATGGACAGGCCTTGTTTATGGGTGCGCCCCAATTTACATTTGGTGATCAACTGCCAGCTGCCATAACGGCTAAGATTCAAAAAGCTGCGGCAAATGGCTACCGGGTGCTTGCGGTGGGAACGGCCACCCAACTTACCCAGCCTTTGGTTAATCCGCAGTTAATCGGCTTGATTCTCATCACGGATGAATTACGCCCGACTGCCATCACCACGTTTGATTTCTTCAAGACCCAAGGCGTGGCTTTAAAAGTCATTTCGGGCGATGATCCGACCACAGTCGCTAACATCGCCAAGCAAGCCCATCTTGAAGGTGCTGATCGCAGTGTGGACATGAGCACCATTCCTGCTGATGCCACCGCCGCTGATTTTCAAACGCTGGTTAAACAATACAATGTCTTCGGCCGGGTGACCCCGGATCAAAAAAAGCAGCTCATCATGGCATATCAGGCTTTGGGGCATACGGTTGCAATGACCGGCGATGGTGTTAACGATGTTTTGGCGTTGCGTCAAAGTGACTGCAGCATTGCAATGGCTTCCGGTGCCGATGCCGCCAGTTCGATTGCTGATTTCGTTTTGTTGGATTCTAATTTTGATGCCATGACCGGGGTACTAAACGAAGGGCGGCGGGTCATTAACAACATCGAACGCGTGGCCTCGATGTATCTGGTCAAGACCATGTATTCCGTCATTTTAGCGACAATCTTCGTCTTTTTGCCGCTCGATTATCCGATTGTCCCCATCAATCTCACCCCGGTTTCAGCTATCGGGGTGGCCATTCCCTCTTTCTTCTTGACCCTAGAGCCTAACTTCGAACGCGTCACCGGCCAGTTCATGCAAAAGGTCATGACAGTCGCGGCACCAGCAGCTATTAGCATCGTTGTTTATACGCTTCTGTTAACCTGGATGGAATCGTTCTTCCATCTCAGTTTCGATACCACTTCGACCATGGTAGCCATGTTGATCGGGACCATTTCCTTGAATGTCCTGCTAGTCGTTGCGCGCCCGTTTAACCGGCTTAAAACCGGCTTGCTTGCGAGTCTCAGTGTCGCGCTGTTTCTTGTCTTCTTTGTTTTCAACGGTATTTTTTCACTCGCCAACTTATGGCATTGGCAGTTAGCCTTACTCTATCTGCCGCTCATGGCCTCAACCGTACCGTTTTACCTCTTGATTCAAGAATTCCTCGGTCGACGGGTGCTCTCTAAAATCAATTGGCGGTAAGCTACACCTAGCTTTAAAAAACGATGATTTCTTTTGATCAGTGACGCATGGTAAAATCATTTAAAAAGGATGTGTTATAGATGGGGATTGACAACAACCAGCTAGTAGCGCGGTATTTTGATCGTAAAGCCGATCATGGCGCTTTTTTTACTGCACTAGAAGCTTATCTGGACGATGAACTAGGCAAACTGTATGCCACTTTGAATGATACATTCGCGGATACGCTCACCTTATCCGTGGACGATGCCATTGCACAGGCGCATCAAGCCGGTGCCAAAATTGACGACCCTGCAGCTGAAGAAATTGCCACGATAAATTATCTGTTTAAAGAGCTCGCGTCCCGCGGCTTGTGGCTGCAATCACCGGATATGACGGAACCCAACACCATCATTGCCAAATTAAACTTCGGCAATCGCCGCACCTACTACTAACAGCTTAAAAGCACCTGCTACATTAATCCGATGACACCAAAAGGCAGTTGCGGTATGATCACAGATCGTATCGCAACTGCCTTTTTGGATGCTTTCTTCAAATACAGTTTCAGATGATGCTATTAAAATGAACTAGGGCAAAGCGGCTATTGATTGGCTTTAGGGGCATATTGCTTGTCTGCAAACCAAATTGGAATCTCACGTTGCGCGCTGGCTTCACTATCTGAGCTGTGAATAACGTTGCGAATCGTCTGATCGGCCCATTCCCGACCAAAGTCCCCGCGAATCGTGCCTGGCGCGGCATCTCCGGGATTCGTAGCGCCTGTCATCGTTCGAACGGCTTCGATCACATTAAACCCGCTGACAATCATCGCCACCAGCGGGCCACTGGTCATGAAGCGTTCAATTTTGGGAAAGAACGGCTTGTCAACAAGTGCTGCATAATGCTGATGTAATTGGGCGGAGGTTGCCTGTGTGACTTTTAGTGCCTCAATAGTGAATCCGCGTCGTTCTATGCGGGTAATGACCTCGCCGATATGTCCTTGGGCGACACCATCGGGCTTAACCAAGACTAAAGTTTGTTCTTCTGCCATGCATGTGCCTCGATTCCTTGAATATTTTCAGTAAATTCGTTCATATTCAGTATACACGAGTGGTAGCTGATGAAAAAAGGCAGTTTAGCTTTAGTTAAGTTTATTTTTCCCGCAAGATGAACCGCTATTACCGGCAGTAAGCATAGATGTACCAATACCTTTTTGGAAAAATGCTGAACTTGCTAGCGTGCGCATGCGTTTTAGTCGTGATCAATGCTATACTTTAGCCACTATAGTGCGTTTCCTGGTGTTAAACGCGGCGATTCGCACATAACGCGCTTCCCCAACGCAGAAGCCTGCGTTGGTTCGCGCTCACTTTTTTAAGGAGGCTTTTTACATGAGCGAGACAACACTACCAAAACGGCAAGCAGTCGATCAGCAGTTGACTTGGGATCTTACCCCGATTTTCAGCGATGATTTTGCGTACACTGAAGCAGTAAAGCAGGTACGGGCCTTGACCAAGGATTTTGTCAGAATGTATCAAGGCAAATTGACACAACCAGCTGTCATTGCGGATGCATTAGCTGACTATGGAACCATTGTAGCCCTTGCCAGTCGCATCATTCATTGGGGCTTTATGCCTTACTCCACTGATACAACTGATCCTGCGTTGCGTACGCGGCAGGCTCAGGTAACTGGTCTCGATGGCGAAATCAGCGGTCAGCTAAGTTTCTTTCGAGCCGAACTCACGCAACTTCCCGAAAACGTGCTTGATGCAGTTGTCGAAACCGCTCCTGATTATGCCGGTTTTATTCGCCAAATCAAAGTTGCCAAACAAGGTGCCTTACCACCAGCTGCCGAGAAGGTGCTAGCCGAATTGACCCCGGTTTTTCAGGCTCCAAGTGATATTCGCGACCAAAGCATCTTTGGTGATATGGACTTTGGTACGTTTACGGCGCACGGTAAAACTTACCCGTTATCGTTTGTCATGTATGAAGAAAATTATCAAAAACATCCCGATACCGAAATTCGGCGCGCCGCTTACGCTCAATTCAACCAGACCTTGCGTCGTTATGAAAACACGATGGCGGCAGGTTACTTAGCCCAAGTCACGCGTGAAAAGATTACGGCTACCATGCGCGGTTATGATTCGGTTATTGACTATCTACTCGCTGATCAAGAAATTACCCGCGAGATGTTTAACCGTCAGATCGATGTCATCATGAACGATTTAGCTCCGATCATGCGCCGTTATGTGACGCTTGTGAAATCGCTTTGGGGGCTCGATCATATTGGTTATACCGATTTGCAAATCGACATTGATCCAAGTTATGCGCCAACCATCACACTAGAACAAGCCAAAGAAGATATTAAAAATGCCACCGCACTCATGGGTCAAGATTACCAGGCACAGATGATGCAGGCTTTCTCAGAGCGGTGGATCGATTTCCCTGCTAATCAAGGCAAGGATTCCGGAGCTTACACTGCTGGACCGTATGGAGTGCACCCTTATGTCGAAATGACTTGGAGTAATACGCTGCCTGCCGTTTACACCTTGATTCACGAGTTAGGCCATACCGCTCAGATGGTCCGCTCACAAGAAGCCCACAATGTGTTGGATGCGGACTTTAATGCCTATTTGGTCGAAAGTCCTTCCACCTTCAACGAACTGTTGCTGACTCACTATCTCGAAGAAAACGCTAAAGATCCGCGAATGAAGCGCTTTGCCTTGTCACGGTTATTAAATGATACCTATTTCCACAACTTTGTCACTCATCTGCTCGAAGCCGCGTTTCAACGGGAAGTCTATAACTTGATCGATAACGGCGAAACTTTTGATGCTGCTCGGTTGGATGCCATTACGCGTAAAGTTCTGACCGATTTTTGGGGATCGGCAGTAGAACTCGAGCCAGGTGCTGAGCTGACTTGGATGCGGCAAAGCCATTACTACATGGGCTTATATTCGTACTCCTATTCGGCCGGCTTGACGGTTGCTACCCAAGCGTTTCAGGCCATCGAACAACAAGGTCAACCAGCCGTTGATCGGTGGTTGCGTTATCTCAGCCTAGGCGACTCACTTGATCCAGTCGAAGCAGCTCGAGTCGCCGGCGTTGATGTCACCACAGACGCCGCTTTGAAGCATGCAATCAGTTTCTTGGGGACGACAGTTGATGAGATTGAGGCATTAAGTAAAGAAATTGGTCAGGCATAAGAACGACAAAAACCGCATTTTTATCATGCGGTTTTTGTTTGACCTGTATTCTCCATTGCACCCGCGTCACGCACCATCACCCGCTTCAACCGGCTTTTGCATCTGCATCCAGTTGAATGACCTGATCGTATCGCTGCTGCCATGACTGACTTATATGATGCGCCACTTCGATTAACGTTGCAGGACTTTGCAGTAGTCGGGTATGGAGTTGATCACTTAGTTTTTCATCCAACGCAGAAGTGACCTCGTCGGCTAACAAAATCGGGCGCTGCCGCAAAAGAGCCCGGGCAATTTCAAGCCGTTGAATTTGGCCGCCTGACAAATGATGGCCCTCTTCGCCAACTTGATAATCCCATCCTTTTTGTGCAATAAGCGCTGTCAGACCGGCATCAGCCACCGCATTGTCTAAAGCTGTCTGGGAAAAATGTCCGCCTAACGTTAAATTAAACCGAATCGTATCGTCAAACATAAATGGTGTCTGTTTAATCAAGCCAAATAAATGACTTAATTGCGTACGAGTCGTCGCCGTTATTTGGGCATTACCAAGATAATATTGTCCGCTGGCTAGCGGTAACTCGCCGATCAGCAGTCGCAGCAAGGTGGATTTACCGTACCCGGAAGGCGCCATAATCAACACTTTTTGGCCAGGCTTAATGGTAAGGTTGCGCGAATCGAAAATCTTTTGTTTTCCAAGTGTTACCGATGCATCTTTAAGTACAATGGGTCCAGCGGTGATTGGCGTTTTACTTGTCAGAGCGGCTCTAGGCTGTGCTTGCTTGATCTTTGCGACTAGCGGTTTGGTCGTCTGCCATTGATTCATCGCTTCGATAACCATAATCAGCGGATTACGCATATCGTTTGACAGTTGCACAATGCCCATAAATAACGCTAAGGTCGAAGCGCCGATCATCACGCGGTAAATCCCGATGCCAAAAGGGGCTAAAACGCCGAACCAAAGTGCCAATAGCATGCCCAGCGTGTTCATACTGCCGGTCAAAACAGTCATCTTTTTCAACTGATCTTCAAGGCCGCGTGCCAGCCTGTTGATACGCGTTTTAACAACCGCCTGTGCCTGATAAATCCGAATGGTATCACGCCCGGCCAAATAGTTCTTGATTCCTGATGTCCAGTGACTATTGGCAGTTGACCAATCTTTTGACGCGCGATGCAACCCCTTCCTAGCAACTCGGGACACTGTTAGCGGAATGAGATTGCCCAGGAAAAAGGCTAAGGCGGTCATCCAATCAAACGCAAACGCTCCAATCATGGCGCCACCAAAGATGATCAGCTGATTAATGATGGCCAATTCGCTTGCAATGCCATTTGTTTCGATCATTTTTAAATCATTCGTCATAAACGACAGTGCTGATGATTGGGTGCTGACGAGATCTGCGTCATCAATCAAATAAGCTGCCATTCTTGCCTTAATATTCAAATTGACTCGGCGTGTGATCACGGCCTTCAAGAACATCACGAGCCAGCTTGCCACGGAGGCACCTAAGAAAATTAACAAACTGGGTACCACTGCCTGCACCAACTGCGCCATAGATCGCGCGGATGCCGCCTGAATCAGTATCGTCAAGCAGTAGGCAACCCCTACATTCATCATACTGTAAAACAAAGCCGCAATCGCATAGACTAGCAACTGCCATTTACGCCCATAACGCCATGTCAACATCGTCCTCGCTCCCATCATCTTGTTTAGCTTCATCTGATCAGATGCCTTGTTGTTTAATATAGTCAGGTTTATGCTGATGGAAACGAAAAATGTCATATATGAAAGGCGAAGTCCATGGATATCGGTACGCTTCTTAGACAAATTCGGAAAAATAAAGGCTTGACGCTCGCGCAGGTAGCCGATGCCACCATCAGCAGTTCCTATCTGTCCAAGGTCGAGCGCGGACAAAACGATATAACGGTCACGAAACTGTTGCACCTGCTGGAACGCTTAGAAACGACACCGGAAGAATTTTTATATATTGCCGCTGATGATTTTGACATGGACTACGGTAATCGTGATCGGATGCTTGAGGCTTATTTTGGTTCGTCCCTCACAATGTCAGCCAACCCCCAGGATTTCCCCGAAACTCTGCGTAAAATGAAGGAAAACGTCCGGCAAGCGCAAACCCGCTTTCAACAAGCACCCACGCTCAAAAATAAACTAGCTGTCAACGCGCGCATGCTTTTGCCTGTCTTTTTTCAGTCATTGGTCATTGATGAAGCGCATAAGTTGCCAGTGCGACCCGATCTTACCCATGTCGCGGAACAATATCTCCAGCAGCTAGACAATTGGGGCGAACTTGATTTATATCTTTTCATCATCTTCAGCATTGCCATGCCGGCTGAAACACAACATCGCTTACTGACAATTGCCATCAAGCGTAGTCACCACTACCGCCATTTTCGCAGCGCACCGTTACTTATCCTTAACTTATTGGAAAATCAGGTCATGTTGGAACTGACGCGGCAAGACAATCAAGCAGCTGCTAAGTATCTGAGCCAATTAGAAACAGCGCTCGACAAAAAGCCAAGCGCTGAGTTTGCTCTATGGGCACAGTTCCATCGTGCCGAATTATGCGCACGCCAAGGCCAGCATAAAAAGGCACGTGCATTGTTAGATCAGGTTGTCGAAATAGCAGCGACCTTAAAGCTAAAAAACTTAGCCGAGACTTTTGCTTTCGCTCGAAAGATTATCTTGACTGAGCCGCCAACATCAATTTATAGATACTTCCATATTTTGGTGGACTCAATTGCCGAGGGTGAATAATCGGGTTTTACCATAACGCGTTCCCCAGTGCAGAAATCGGATTATAAGAAGCCACTTACACCCCGACTTCTAAGCACGCTGGCTCACGCTCACAAAACACAGAACCCACTGAAGTCAAGACAACGGTGGGTTTTCAACGATATCCGTAGCAAATGAGCGATTCAATACCTGAGTCACATCCGAAACTAGCGGACGAATGGCGTCTTGAACCGCTGGGCAGGATCGGCTTCCGTAGCGTTTTAATGCCCACGCAGCCCGAATCCGCCAAAAAAGGTTCATTTGATTCAGTTTTGGATGCCCTTGCAGATAATAGAAACGGGTGCATTGACACTGATGCTCCTGCTGATACTGCGCAATCTGTTGACAATTCACGGATTCGCGCCGAACAACTCCGCTACCGAACACAATAAACTGCTCAGGCAAATCTTCTTTAAATTGGCGATAAAAGGATTTTAATCCCAACACTTTATTGCCAACAAGATGGCCGCCATAAATCACCAATGACCGATTCTTTAAATCTGAAGCGGTCAAAAACTGTACATCAATCATTTCGCAATGTAACGTTTGCGCGATACATAAGGCAAATCGCTGCGTAAACCCTGTCTCTGAACTATAGACTACCAATGTCTGCTCCATTTGACCGCCCCCTTTGCCACTTTCTTGCGCGAGTTCCATTCATTAGGATAGCAATAACCATGGACTGCTATTTGCCATTAATTTAACCTTACATAAATATTTATATTCGCGTCAATTTATATGCTGATCGACATGTTGCAATTAGATTGTGCACATTTATTTTAGTATGTGGTCATGTTAAACTAAGGGTGTCAGGCGTTATTATTGAGCAAAGTAGTTTCAGTTCCTGTGTTCTTCCGGCGTTTCAAAATTTCCCAATCCGCCGGGAAACGCACATGACGCGTAAGCCAGCCCAAAAGTCTGGCTTACGCTCAGCACACAATACAAGGAGTGAATTCTGATGGAAATAACTCGTCACGGCACCGCTATCATGACAAACGGTACCCCAACAGCAATTGGTGAAAAGTTACCCGCTTTTACGGTCAAGGATGCCCAAGGTCATTCTTTAACCACACAGGATCTTAGTCAACGTTTGACGTTAATCAGTGTTGTTCCAGACATCAACACGCGAGTTTGCAGTATTTCAACCAAACACTTCAACGAAGACATGGACGCGTTTGATAACGTCGACTTTTATACTATTTCGACTAACACCCCACAAGAACAGCAAACATGGTGCGCCGCAGAGAACGTCAAGAAAATGCAGCTACTGTCCGATCAAAATGCTGACTTTGGGAAAGCCATGGGACTGTTTGTTGCTGACAATCATACTGATGCCCGCAGTGTCTGGATTATCGACGACACCGGCACCGTTAAGTATCGCGAGTTGATCACTGAACAAACCCACGAGCCAGACTATACCAGCGCTTTAGCTTATCTCGAAGCCCATCAACATTAAAAGCAACAAAAAAAGAGCCAGCTGGCTCTTTTTTTGTTGCACTTCAAACTATTAACGTTATGCCAAACCTTGAACAAGCATCATGAGAATCGGCACGACGACCACGAACAAGACGGTTGAAGTTGTAACAACGTTGGTAGCATATTCAACATCGGCATGGGCTTCAGTCGCCAGAATCGGCAAGACCGCAAGTCCTGGTGCCGCCGCCTGAATGATCAGCGTTTGGGCTTCAAGTCCCGGCACATTGAAGCCAGCGTGCATGCCCAACAAGATCAAACCAGTAATCAAAGCTGGCGCAATCACAAAACGACCAATTAAGGCCACAATCGTATCGCGATCAAACCGGATAGCCTTTAATCCGGCATCAGCTAAAATAATCCCGATATAAATCAATGATAGTGGCGTTACCAAACTACCAACATAATCCAGCGTGTTAACTGCAAAACCTAACCAGCCAACGTGGATAAACGGAATCTTAAGCAACAGAAAGACTAACGCAACCAGGAAACCAACCAATGGCGCTGGCAATAACTTCTTCCAGTTAAAGCTGGCGCCGCTTTTTTCTGCTTTTTCCTGAGTCGGATCATCCCATGCCATGATGAAGGCACCCACTGTCCAAGTTGAAACAGTGTTAACCACGTAATACATCAGGAAATATGGCACCGCCTTGTCACCAAACAAGGCTAGGTTCAACGGTAAGCCGATGAAAATGGTGTTGGCGTTGACGAACATGTTGATGAAAGTGCCACGCCGTCCTGGCCGAACTTTAAGCAGCCAAACCAGCAAAAAGGCAATCAGATAGCCAAGAATAACGGCACCGAAGCCGTAAACTAAGCCGGATGACAGACTTACCAGCTTGTTTAAAGTCAGTCGTTGCAAAACAGAAATAAAGATCGAAGCAGGCAACGCAATTTTCATCAATAAATCAGAGATGGTTTTACCAAACTGATCATCAAACCGCCCTTGCCGCCGTAAAACATAACCCACGGCAATGAGCAAAACGATGGTCAGCACACTTTGAATGGATGTACTTAATGCAGTCACAGTTCTATTCCTCCAAGTCTAGTTCAATTGAATCCGGTAATGGCTGATATTCCGGCTTCCAGGTCATGTCGGCCACAGCCTGTTTGGCATCGCTGATCGGTTGCTGGTTTAACCCATTCTTGATGGCGTCTTCAGCAACAGCAATCGCAACGGTTTGGCTAAACTGATCGAGCTTCGAAACCGGTGGCAACACGGCAGCACCTGGCTGATCCGGATCAACAATTCCGCCTAAACTGTGCGCAGCGGCCGAGATCATGGAGTCCGTCAACAGTTTGGCCGTCGAAGCAATGGTTCCCAAGCCCAAGCCCGGATAAACCAGCGCATTATTCGCCTGACCGATCGCATAACTGACACCCTTATATTCAACATTAGCAGCCGGCACCCCGGTAGCAATCAAGCCACGGCCATCTGTCCACTTGATCAAGTCATCTGCTTTAGCTTCAGCCAGCTTCGTCGGATTGGACAATGGGAAGATAATCGGTCGATCGGTGTGGGCAGCCATTTCCTTGACGATACTCTCTGTAAACGTACCCGGAACGGTTGACGTCCCAACCAAGACTGTTGGATGAACTGCCTTAACGACAGCTTCAAGCGTTGTCAGCTCGTCTGCATTAGCAAACTCGCTGCGAGAACGGGCAAACGGCTTTTGTTCTGGCGTCAAATCCGTCATGTCATCAAAGAGCAAGCCTTGTTTGTCCACCAAGTAGAAATGCTTCTTGGCTTCTTCCGGGCTCAATCCTTCTTCAACAAAGGCCTCGTAAACTCGCGAAGCAATGCCAGCACCGGCAGTTCCGGCACCAAAGCTCAAATAAACTTGGTCGGTCAATTTTTGCTTGGAAATATTCATGGCGCCTAATAGCCCAGCCAAGACAATGATCCCGGTGCCTTGAATGTCATCATTGAAAGTAGTGATCTTGTCTTTATATTGATTCAAAATATCTGCAGCATTACTGCGTCCAAAGTCTTCAAAATGCAAATACAGGTTCGGGAACAGCTTTTCTGCTGCGGCGACAAATTTATCGACAAAGTGGTGATACTTTTCACCGTATACGCGCTTGTGACGATTGCCTAAATAAAGGTCGTCGTTCAACAAACCTTCATTGTTAGTCCCGACATCCAAGACCACTGGCAAGACCTGGCTCGGATCAATGCCGGCAGCAGCCGTATAAACCATTAATTTACCGACTGAGATGTCAACACCTTGTGTGCCCCAATCGCCAATGCCAAGAATGCCTTCAGCATCGCTTACAACCAGCAACCGAATATCGCGGCCATCTGCGCTATGCTTCAGTGCGCTTTCGATATGGTCCGGATCATCGATTGAAAGATACGTGGCATTTTGTGGATTAACAAAAAGCGCACTGTAGTTTTCAATCGTGTCGGCAATAGTCGGATCGTAAACAATTGGCATGAATTCGTTGATATGCTCGGAGAAAAGCTTATAGAACAAAACATGATTCTCATTGAACAAGGTCATCAAAAATTGACGCTTAGCCAAATCAGTTGGCTTGGTCTGCAACTGGGCATAAGCTTGCTTAACCTGCTGATCAAGTGTTTGTACAGCTGGTGGCAGCAAACCATTCAAGCCATATTGGTTCCGCTCCTCCTGGGTAAAAGCAGTCCCTTTATTTAAAAATGGGTTATTCAGGATCTGTTCTGGTGTATATTTCAAAGTCCACACTCCTTTTTGTGCCAGTTAAATCGGACACAACTTTTAATTACAAGAGGAGACGATACGCCGCCGCAAAAACTATAGTCAAACCTAACAGAAGTGATAAAATATTTTTATATGATGCCATTATTTTTCTTTTGTCGGCGTGGCAGCTCACACCATAACGCGCTCCCCAGCGCAGAAGTCTGCGTGTAAGGACCTTGGGCGCAATGGTCAAAGACCGGCCATCACGTCCAAGGCCGCTTACACTCCGATCCCTAACCGCGCTGGCTTTTCTGCTCCATAACGCGCTCCCCAGCGCAGGGATCTGCGTGTAAGGACCTTGGGCGCAATGGTCAAAGAGCGACCATCACGCCCAAGGCCACTTACACTCCGATCCCTAACCGCGCTGGCTCGCGCTCACTTTTTTTTAGGAGGCTAAACGTGAATACTCGGGATTTTGACTATTTTCTTACGCTAACGAAAACCGGCAATTTCTCACAAACTGCTGAAAAATTCGCAGTTAGTCAACCCACTATTACAACCGCGATTAAGCGTCTGGAGGATTATTTTCACGCACAGCTGATTATTCGCGACCGCCGTCATCATGATATCAGTGTGACCCCGGCTGGCGAACAGCTGGCGGCCCATGCGGCGATTATTCTGAATCAGTTGACACTTGCCCAACAAGACATTGCATGGGATAAAAAAACTAAAATCCGCTTTGGTCTTCCTCCAATCATCGGTGGTTATCTGTTTCCTAAGATTGCGCCCGATTTGATTAATACCGGTTTAATGCCACAACTGGAAACCGTTGAAGCTGGATCGGCCGCTTTGCTTGATCAAATCAAAGATGGCAAGTTGGACTTCGCCGTGCTGGGTGCCAGTGGTCCATTAGTCGAGTCTGACTTACATGTCGTACAAATCAATGCGGCACCGTTTGTGATCATCACCCGTCAAGACGATCCTTTGGCAGCCAACAAAAGCGTTCGGTTCGCCACGCTTGCTAAACGCCAATTCATTACTTTAAGTGAGGGGTTTGTCCACACCCGTGCGTTTGCCTGGTTTGAACAACGGCACACATTCTCGCCGAATATCGTTTATCGAACCGGCGATGTGCCCCTACTCAAGCGATTGGTTCGCCAAAATGTCGGGATCGGGTTCTTAACCAGAATCGCGATTAACCCCGATGACCGTCTGGCTACTTTAGCCATTGATGATGCCCATCAGCCGGCCTTCACAATCTCGATCGTACATCGCAAAGATCGCGTTTTAACGCCAGCGATGAAACGGTTCGAATCGATTTTAAAATCATATAAGTGAGGCAATGCTGCCCAGAAAAAAATCGATTCCAGCAAATACGTTAGAATCGATTTTTATATAGGATTTTTCTCTCATAGTTAGCTTCAAACAAGCCAATTTTGCGGGCGTTGAAAGTATCTGCCACTTTAAAAGTAATCCTTGCGCCACAACCACCATGCGGCAAGACCGCATAAAACCGCGGTGCCGCCAATCAGCCACCAAAATGCCCAGTACGCATTCTCAAATGGCAGCCGTACATTCATACCGTAAATTCCCCCAACGATGGTGGGAATGGTCAAAATAATTGTCAGGCTCGTCAAGACCTTCATGATGAGGTTCAGGTTATTTGATACAATCGCACTCACAGCAGTCGAATACTGCTCCAATAATTTGTTCGTAATGCGGACCATGGTTTGAGCCTCAACCACCTCGACTTCCACGTCATGCAGCCGACGAAGGTAACCAGCCGCCGTGAAAAAGCGTTCGCCTGCACGTAATGACTTGAGTAGGTTCCCCGAGTGCTCTAAGGCCGCATCAAAAAAGACCAGACTCTTTTGCATCGCCATCAATTGATAAAGCTGAGTATTTTTAGCTGCTTTGCCTAGACTGCCTTCAATCTGTTTGGTTTCGTCATTTAATTGATCCATGTCAATCACGAATTGGTGCAACACTAACCACAAAACTTCCAAGGCAAATTCTTCCGGTTTGGAGGATAATGGCTGCGCGGCCAAGTCGTCAAAAGCCCGCAATGGATGCTGCATAATCGTGATAACGCGATCGGCCAGTAAGATCATCGTGAGCGGTACGGTGTTAAATTGGCGGAATCCTAATTCATTGGTTATTTCGATTGGATACCGTAAAACAATTAGGCCCGGCATCTTATCAGCCGGATCCAGCCCTTCTACCCGTGCATTTTCATGTTTATCCAAAGCCGCATCGACATAGGTTTGCGGAAGTCCGTAAGTGGTTGCCAAGGTTTTCAGTTCTTGGGGTAAAGGAGATTGGACTCTAATCCAGTTAGCCTGATCATCCGTTGCCACCTGCACATTGCGGTCTTTTTGAATTTGATAACACGTAATCATGATGACACCTCTTTTAATTAGTATACCGTATCGCGACTAGAACATTCACGACTTGCCAAGACTGGTATCATAAGAAATGAGGTGATCGATATGAAAGTAACACTCGAACGGATTTATCAAAAACCCCAAGCCCAAGGTTTTCGCGTTCTTGTTGACAGAATCTGGCCACGTGGCATCAGCAAGGTCAACGCGGCATTGGATTTATGGGCCAAAACCATTGCGCCATCTCCGGAATTGCGCAAATGGTTCGGTCATGACCCGGAAAAATACCCTGAATTTAAAGAGCGTTATTTGACGGAGCTAGAGAAAAATCCGGATTTGCCAAACTTCATTAAAACTTTAAAGGAACACGAGCAGGATCCGGTTATCATGTTATATGGAGCTAAAGATGAAACCCATAATCAAGCGGTTGTCTTAAGCGAATTCCTAAAAAATAAGTGAGGTTGTCATGTCTACGAAAGCCGAATTTCGCTCCCGTCAGCTCAAGCGCCTACAAACAGCGGCCAAAGAAACCCAGATGGCTGGAGAAAATCTATTGGCAGCATTAGTGAAAACCCCGCTGTGGCAGCAAGCTGACAGTATCGGGGTCACGGTTAGCGGACCTTTTGAAGTTCCCACTGCCCCTATCATTGCAGCTGCTCATGCTGCCAACAAAGCTGTGTTCCTGCCGCGCGTTATGCCTAAACGTCAAATGGTTTTCCTGCCAGACCCCGGTTTTGATCAGCTAGTAACCAGTCGTTTCGGTATTCCCGAGCCGCCTTATCATGCCGATCAAGTTGAGCCGGCCCCTGATCTTTTGATTGTTCCCGGAATCGGTTTTTCGCTGGCAGACAATTTTCGTATTGGCTTTGGCGGCGGCTATTATGATCGTTTTTTAGCCGATTACCCAGGCCATACGGTGACGCTGGTGCCACCGGTTATGGCGTTTAACCAACCAGACTGGCCAGTTGAATCTTTTGATATGCCGATTGAAACTTTGATACTTGCTAATGGCAACATCATTGTGCAAAAGTCATATTAGACATGATCCTGTCATTAGTGTTTTAGTGGGCCGCCGCTATCGACTGTATCACGTACAAAGGTTTATGTGATCGCAGTATACCGGCAGCTCATTTGTGATACTTCTGGTTCATCCTCATCTATCCCAGTTTTGAACAAAATTCATTTTATCTCAGGAGGCAATCCATGCGACGTGAACGTATTCGCCGGAATCGCAGAACGCTTTACCTCACACTAGCCGGAATCGGCGCGATTATTCTGTTTATCGGTGTCTTCATCTGGCTAGTGCTTCGGGGAGCCAAGGTTCAAGGACCCGTCGCTTCCTCTTCAAGCAGTAGCGCATCATCCACCTCGGCAGTCACCCAGTCTTTTAAAAGCGGGACTTATACCGCTACTGGCGATGTCACGGACGAAAACGGTGTTCATCACGATCTTACTGTTTATGTGAAATTAACGACTGCCAAAACCTACACCCGCCTGCTCATCATTGACGCGCATAATCAGCCACAAGTCATTAATGATACCGGTAGTATTAAACAGAAAAAAGGTAAGTTGACGCTTGTATCCGATCACGCCAATGTCTACACTTACACGACGACCACGACATACAAGCACAAGCAGGCATCAACTGTTGATGAATATTCAGCCAAGGACGCATCTGGCACCGTGCTGAGTTACACAACTGCCTTGAAGAAAGAGTTCAACAATACCATCTCGTTGAAGGGTAAAACGCCTCATAATTATCACTATTTAACAACTAGTTTGCCTCTACAACGTTCTAAGAAAAAGCTTGTCAGTCTAGCAGATTTTAAAACCTCGCAGACTGCTTCAAGCATTTCTTCAAGTTCAGTCATCAGCTCGGTACCGTCATCAACAAACTCCCAAACTAGTCATTCTGTTTCCTCAACTGTTTCCACTGAACCACCATCTTCTGCCGCCCCTAGTGTCGAAAGTCAGCATAGCCAAAGCGGCGCGTCAGGTAGCAATCCGGCTCAAACTGGCGGTCAGGGTACGCAGACTGGCGACGATTCCGAAAAGCCTGGTAGCGATCAAAATAACCAGCCGCCAGCCAGTTCGTCTAGCAGTCAGTCACCATCTCCGACTGATCCCGGATCAAATTCTGCTACTGATACCAGTCCCCATTAATCAATCGGTCCTCCGATGCCTATACGGCGATGTTTGCGATCTCAATCGCCAAACATCGCTTTTTTGTTCGCGCTAAGTCTCACTGGGTGATGCCTTACGTTTGGCTATTAAGCTCGACTGCCGCTGTGCCCTGACAACTTTGAACAAACTAGTGAGTGCTTGAGAATGCCAAACGAGCTTGTCCTTTTGACGCCATTCGTTCCCTGCGCTACACTTGCAGTCGTGACGTACTTTTGGGCTACACCAGCTTCTATTGCAAGGTCTCACCATCGGATTTGTTATGTACTGGAGGTCTACGATGATTAACCTATCTGCCAGCGAACTTTCACCGCATGAACAATACAAGCTTTTGTCCGGCAGCATCATCCCACGGCCAATCGCTTGGATTACCACCCAGAATACAGCAGGTCTCATTAATATAGCACCATTTTCGTTTACAACTGGGATTTCCAATCAGTTGCCGTTGTTATCGGTTGCGATTTTGCGCGAACGCCAAGTGCCAAAAGATACTGCGGCCAACCTCCTTGCTCGCCATGAAGCGGTTGTGCACATGGTTAGCACTGATCTTACCAAGGCGATGAATCAAACCGCAGCAAGGCTGGCTCCTGATCAAAGTGAATTAACGCTGATTGATTTACCATTGATTCCCAGCACGGAGATTCAGGTGCCGGGTTTACAAGCTGCTCGCATTCGCTTTGAAACCATTCTTTACCAATATGTCCCCATTCGTGATGCGGCGGGAATCATCATGACGGATCTCTTTATTCTAGAAATCCGTCAATTTCATTTTGCAGAAACCGTGCTTGATTTACCGACACTGCATGTGAATACAACCGCCTTGGCCCCCATCGCACGGCTTGCCGGTCCCAACTACGCCGAATTGGGACGAACGTTTACATTGCGGCGACCAAAATAATTTATAAGGAAGTGGCGGTATTTGACAGCATTTATCTCAAGCGTTTTTGGCGTTTTCGAAATTCTCATTCTCATCATCATCGGCTACTTTCTAACGGCGCGCGGTTGGTTTAACAGCCACTCTAGCAAGGTCATCGCCAAGGTGGTAACCCAAGTTGCATTGCCCGCTTATATGATTGTCACCATCTCATCGAAGTTCACTGCCGGCATGCTTTTGCGCTTGCTACCGGATTTGTTCTTCCCGGTGTTATCCATGATGATCCTTTTCGCCTTGTCATTTCTGGTTTGTTACTTGTTGAAAGTACCGAAGTCGCGAAAAGGCACCTTTAAGTCCATGTTCTTCAATTCCAACACGGTTTTTATTGGTTTACCGGTGAATTTGGCACTGTTTGGTCCTCGCAGCCTTCCTTACGTCCTCGTTTATTACATGGCCAATACCACTATTTTTTGGACAATCGGGGTTTATCTTATCCAAGGTGATGGGCCCAAACCGGCACGCTTTGATTTAAAAAAGGCGCTCGGCAAGGTTTTCTCACCTCCGTTATTAGGCTTCATGTTCGGGATTGTGCTCGTCTTATTGAACATCAAGCTCCCGGAGTTTCTAATGGCGGATCTGACATATGTTGGTGACTTAACGGTACCCGGATCCATGTTTTTTATCGGCATTGCCTTGCATACGGCCGGCTGGCGGCAGTTGCGGCTCAGCAAGGAAGCATGGGGCATCTTTAGTGGCCGCTTTCTTTTTGCGCCGCTACTCATGACCGCATTGGTTGCTTTTGCTCCGGTTCCGACCTTGATGAAACAAATCTTTATTCTCCAGTCCTGCATGCCGGTCATGACCAATGCACCGGTTGTGGCCAAACTCTATGACGCCGATGCTGACTACGCTGCCATCATGGTCACAGAAACCACCTTGCTATCAATGATCGTGATTCCTATCGTTATGACCTGCATCCAATTTATTCACTAGGAGCTCGGAAATGAAAAAGCTGATATGTCTTACCATCTTAATCTTGCTAAGCGGCTGCTCTTCCACAACCCCGACAGGCAAGTCTACATCCAAACAGCCAGCGACCAGCACCGTCACCAGCCACGTCAAGCCCACTAAAAAGACCGTTCCCAAAGCCACTTTGAGTACACTTGTCGGCCACGCGTTCGTCCAAGTCGATAATCGCAAAAAGGCCATCCGGATCACTTCCTCAACCAGCGGCTACTATCTTGAAACCTTATCCAACCAAGGCGGCGTCTTTGAAAGTACCGATCAGGGAATTTTTGCCGCTCAGCTTACATTAAAAAGTCGAGTTTTCACCTTCACGGGTAAAGCGCAGCCACAAGCGGCCAGTTCTACTTTGCAATTCCAGCTCACCAAAAAAGGTCAACTCAAGCAACTTCCAAATGGACCCGTTTACAAAAAGGTGCCGCAAGACGACCTTGATCGCCTCGCCCAACCTTGATATTTGCAACGTTGACATCAGGGTACATAATCAAAAAGACATTTACCACCACTTCGATAAAGTAGCTGGTAAATGTCTTTTTGATGTGAGGGCGATTCGTCCTACTGAATTATGAGCTGATTACACAAGCGCCGGCCGATATAAACTAACGACAATTCCGAGAATCGTGACACTTGGGAAGTACATATCATCCATATCATCATTTTCCGGATGCAGACGAACGCCATGCTTTTCTTTGTAAAAGCGTTTAACCGTTGCCTCATCCTCTTCGGTCATCGCAACGACAATCTGGCCATTTTCGGCATCATTTTGTTTCTTGACAATAATCTGATCGCCGTCTAAAATGCCGATCTTAATCATCGAACTGCCTTGGACCCGAAGCATAAACAATTCATCGGCGGAATACGGAAGATCGTCAGGGACAGGAAAATAATCATCAATATTTTCAATCGCCGTAATGGGAACCCCTGCGGCAACCGTTCCGACAATCGGGATTCCTTGTGCCTGAACCCCAATAAAATCAAGCCCTGCTGCCGTGACTTCAATGGTCCGCGGTTTAGACGGATCTTTGGCAATCAAGCCAGCCGCCAGCAACTTCTCCAAGTAAGCCGCGACCGTACTGGAAGAGCTGAGTCCGACTGATTTACCGATTTCGCGAACCGTGGGCGGGTACCCATGATCCTCGATCGCTTCATAGATTGTTTGTAAAATCTGTTTCCAACGTTTCTGACTTGCTTGTGTTGGCATCCGCTCACCGCCTCGTTCTCTTTTGTTACACTCAGCATACCAATACGAACGGACGTTTGCAATTGTTTTTGCTGTTTCATTTGAAAAAACTGTCGTTAGGCGCAACAAAATATCTTTTTTGTCTCAATATTAAGACCATTAACACTTTTTATCTGTGTATGGACCGCGCTCCCCAGCGCAGAGACGTGCGGGTAAGGACCTTGGTCGCAATGGCCAAAGACCGGCATTACGCCGAAGCCCGCTTACACTTCGGTCCCTTACCGCGCCGGCTCGCGCTCACAAAACAATCTAAGACATAATTCGATCTCAGGATGTGATGCCCACTAAAATCCGAATACTATAGCTGAGAAAGTAAATAAAGTAGTTCTGGGCCGTGCCAAACTCCGCAGTCTCCGGCCGGATGGGGTGGCGACGCGAAGCTAGAGCGGAGACGGCGCTTGGAGCCTGCAAGACCGGCAGTCTCCAAGTCGCCTAACAACATCAGCGACAAAGCCCGGTCGCTGTGTTGTTCCACGGCTGAGCCCCATCCGACCTACGACTGCTCCGCTTTGGCACTGGAATCGTTAAAGCTCATTTATACTAATACGGAAAAGCAAAAAAGCGTACTATTTCTTGTAAAAACCTGAAATAGTACGCTTCTATTTTGAAGCTGTGAATTATGACTCAGCCTCTCGTTTCATCAATTAATTATGCAATAATGGCATCTTATGCATCTGACGCCGATCACATCTGCTCTTGATGACTGCATAGAAGAAGCTTAAGAAAATATCTAGAGCCATCAACAAGATGCCGGCCGTCGCATAGTTGCTAAACAATAGCAACGTTGCGACCAGGGTCAGAGTTATTAATGTCCATTTAGCGCCCCGAAGTATGCTCATATGGGGTCACTCCTCTCCGTATCGGATGAACCGACATTGACTCACCGTTTTGGTTGTGACTTTATCATACCTGATTTTTTTGATTTGTAAAGCTTTTGTATATGTAAAATTTACATTAAGTGCCTTTGTTTAGGCTTTTATAATATTTGTAACGATTTCAGCGTGTTTTTGTAAATTTTATGTAACGACTGCAATTACACGTTCTTGACATTTCACGGAACCCATCCTCGAAAAATGCTACTCAGTCGAGTATCATTGTTATACAAGGTGTACTTGATTTTTGTGCTTAAAATCAGCGCTAAAGTGACGGCTTCAGCTGTCGGTTACTGACAAGGTTAACTTGCCAGCCCTACGTTTGTTTTGTAAGGGCTTTTGTGACTGTCTGACCGCTTTGGCGTGCTGTGACCGGAATATAACCTTTACCGTTATTAGAGGAGGATCGCCTTTGAAACGTACCGACTCGTGGCTCTATCGCCGCTTTGTTAATAGTAAGTTCATGATTCTGCTAGTTGATTTGCTTTTGGCCCTGCTAGTCATTTTTGTCTTTACCAAAATTGCTTGGGTCTTTCAACCAGTCGTTGATTTTCTAGGGATTATTGCGCCGCCATTTATTTTTGCCGGCATTCTCTTCTATCTCACCGTTCCGATTATCAACCGCCTTGAAAAAGCCGGGTTGCATCGGGGCTTGGCAATCGGATTGCTGTTCATTGTTTTGATTAGCCTGCTGGTCTGGGGCTTATTACGGTTTATCCCTGCTGTCAGCAATCAAATCACCAGTATCGTTGATTCCGCGCCGCAAATATTTACCGAAATCGGCAAATGGTTAGACGATTTAAATGACAAACAGAACATCCTGTCGCAACATGATCTCAACGAAATTGCCAATGAAGTCCAGACTTTCTTCACGGGTAAACAAGGTGCCTTTGTGACTGGTACCATTTCACAGCTGCAGAATCTGATTGGCATTGTCGGCAATGTGGTCGTCACAATTTCCACTGCGCCCATCATCCTCTTCTTTATGCTAAAAGATGGCGATAAGTTCACGCCGATGATCTTGCAGATTGTGCCAACAAAACTGCGCCGCTCGGTTAAGCAAATGCTCCATGAAATGAATGAAAAAGTCGGTTCATACGTGCAAGGTCAGATCACGGTTGCATTATGCGTTGCGGTGATGTTCATGATCGGCTATTCGGTTATCGGGTTGCGTTATGGTTTGATTTTCGGCTTGTTGGCTTGCCCGTTGAATCTGATTCCTTATTTCGGCTCGGCCCTTGCGATGATCCCACCGCTAATCATGGGCGCGTTGACTTCTCCACGCATGATTCTCGCCGTGATTGTCGTCTTCTTTATTGAATGGTTGATCGAAACGCAACTGATTTCGCCGCTGGTTATGGGCAGCAAACTTGAACTTCATCCCATTACCATCGTGGTTGTCCTGCTCACAGCCGGCAATCTCTTTGGCTTGGTCGGGGTCATTCTCGGCATCCCAGGTTTTGCCGTTTTGAAAATTGTCGTCACGCGATTCTTTAGCTGGTATCAGCAGGTTTCTGGTTTGTACGAATCAGATCACCCCACAGATGAAGTTGACCAAAAAGGAGTACCTCATGAATAGTTTTAATGTGTTATTGATCGGACTGGACATCGTTTTAATTGGCCTAGCTGGCTACTATCTTTTTTGGCAAAGTAAGATTCAATTTACTTCCCGATATGCAGTGTCTCAGCTTATCTGGGCCGTGCTGCTTGGCTTTTGGTTTATGACAACCAGAGTTAACAACATGCCGTATATTATTTTCATCTCGATCTTTTTGGTGTTATCCATTATGGCAGGGACTGGCGGACTGGCCCCTACTCGCCTGATCGCCAACGGTTTACTGGCGCGCGTGATTCCATACACGCACATGTCCAGTATCACCTTGACACCGGTAAGCCTTCCAAATGGCCAAGAATGGGTTGTTGCCGTATTTGCCCTTAGCAAACGGCGGATGGTCCGCCTGACGTTTCAGGCCAGTCTTCAAAACCTGTTAACCGAACTGTCAAAAGTACTGCCAAAAACGGTTCCTGTAACCGTCCAGCGTATGAACTAGCACGCATACGTAAAAGCAAAAAAGCTCCCCGAATGAATTCTTCGGAGAGCTTTTTTGCTAGTCGTCATTAACACTATTCATCGATCTTTCGAATAGCCAGGAGCGCAACCAATACCACGGCCAGGCCAGCACCCGTCACCAGCATCTGCCACGGCGCGGTGACATCCAGGAAGTAATAATCAATCAGCGCCAGCATTAACCCGGCGAACAAAAGATCAATCCAGAAACGTCGCCACCGAGTCCTGGCTGCAGCATCTAACAATAAGACGATACCAATCAAGGCGGATAATACAATGCCAAAACTAATTGTCGCAATTGTCCCGATCGTATCAGCCGGTCGCATCGTGTACCACGCGAAAAATGCAAACCCCGCCGCTGCCAGTACTAAGACAATGACCAGGCCTATCAATTCACGTTTTGATCCAAATTTTTTCACGAGCAGCCTCCTTAAAGCTATCGTCTTCACGTCATGTTCATCGTTAATTTTTTATGATTCGTCAATCGGCATCGAATTTTTCGAGCTGGGTTGCGCACACTTGGCTTGTTTCGCCAATATCCTGCACATTTTACCAAATAACCTGTGCATTTCCAACTCACTTCATAAAAAGGTTACAATAACGACAGATTAAACGAAAGGACGATTCAAATGTCACAAAATATTGCGATCGGTTTTACTGAAGGCTTACCGATCACTGCCGAAAACAGCTTCCAAAGCTTTGCCCTCCCTGTCCCGACTCCCCAACCAAATGAAGTCGTTGTACAGGTTGACGGCGTATCGGTCAATCCGATTGACACCAAACGTCGGCAAGCGGCAACGCGACAAGCAACGCCACAAGTGCTGGGATATGATGCAGTTGGAACCATCACCCAAGTTGGCGCACAGGTTGCTGGTTATCATGTTGGCGATCGGGTCATTTACGCTGGCACCACCTGCAAACCCGGCAGTAATCAGCAATATCAGGCAGTTGACGCACGACTAGTTGCCCTCGCACCACAACAAGCCCCCACTGCTGACTTGGCAGCACTGCCACTGGTCGGATTGACGGCTTGGGAGTTGCTATTTGAAAAAATGGGCTTCATCCCTGAATACAATGCGAATAAAGGTCAACAATTACTGATTATCAATGGCGCTGGCGGTGTCGGTTCCATGCTCAGTCAGTTAGCCCATTGGAGCGGCTTAACCGTTTTAGCCACGAGTAGTCCCAAAAATCATCCATGGCTGCGCGACCATCACGTTGATGTGCCGCTCGATTACCACCAGGATCTGATCGCCCAAATCCATCAAGCCGGCATTCAAACCGTTGATGGTATTGCAATCCTCTATCATCCCGAACCGTATCTAGCTGCTGCCAGTCAGTTAATTCAGGCATTTGGCCATATTGGGTGCATTGTCGGTCCGCAAGCCGGGCTTGATTTGGCAGTCGTCAAAGATAAAGCAGCCAGTTTTGATTACGAGTATATGTTTGCCAAAACCGATTTTTCGTACCGCATTGCTTCTCAAGGCGCGATCCTCAGCAAACTTCTAACCCTGTATCAAGACGGACAAATAAAGGCTTCGGTAACCAAAGAATTCACCAGCATTAATGTAGCAAACTTAAAAGCTGCCACTCAATTAGTAGAAGAAGGGCATATGGTCGGTAAAGTCGTTTTGACTGGGACCTTTTCTCTGTAAATGATGCCTCCAGTTGCTTTAAGATCAAGGTTTTATTTCCGGAAACCTAAAGCATGCTGCAATGCAATCTTTGCCCCTTCTGAATTCAGCTGGCCGGGATCATAGATAATCGTTCCATCACCCATATAATAATGAAATTGTTGCATCACTGCTCGATTTATAACTGTGCGTAGGCGCAATTCATCATTAATGGCATCTAACAACTTCTCACTCCATGTCTTATCCATCATTTCAGGGATATCCCGTTCGGTCACAAACCCCTTATCCATGATCGCATCGGCACCTTCCTGCTTCTGAATCCGAGTGACCATATCTGTCTCTTTGTCTGCCATAAAGTTCCCTCATTTCGTGCTTTTTCAGAAAAAATAAAAATTGACCAACGCGATGCTGGCCGCCTATTCGATTCTATCACAGCCATCACCTCGACTTGGCATTTAAGACCAATCGTGTTAAAGTTATTTTTATCCTAAAAGGGGGCATTTTAGATGCGCGTTGATACTGGGAAATATCCTGATGGTGTTGACCCCGCCCGAATAAAGCGGCTCAAACTCCTCAGTAAGCTGGCAACTTTCACCTGTATTTTAATGTATGTTTCGTACATTCCGGAAATCATTGCAAACTTTTCTGGAAATCCAGTCAATCCAATTCAACCATTAGTAGCAATGGTTAACGCTACCTTATGGACTTGCTATGGCTGGTTAAAAACTTACAAAGATTGGCCAATCATTATCTCTAATATGCCAGGTATTCTGTTTGGGCTGGTTACATTCGTTACTGTTTTTGTACATTAATCGACTATCAGCAAACACCTTCATGATTGAAGGTGTTTTTTTACTTTACCTGATGAAGTAATCGTGTTAGTATTACTTCATCAGATGCAGTAGTCAACGAATGGCACCTTTGCCAGTTAGTTCACGGCCACCGCTGCACCAACCAACCCTGCACAAAGGAGGCGCGCTCGTGATCAGTAGTGATGCCATGCGTGGCTATAATGACGTCCTTATTCTCGCCATTTTGCATCAAGGCGATTCGTACGGTTACAAAATTGGCAAAGAAATTCGCGAGCGAACCGCGGGACAATACATCATTCGCGAGACCACCCTTTACGCCGCCTTCAACCGTTTAAGTAAAAATGGCTATATCGAAGCTTACCCCGGTGCCGTCACAAATGGAAAACCGCGAACTTACTATCGCATCACCACAAGCGGTCAAACCTTTCTCGCAGTTAAAGCCGCAGAATGGCGCCGTGTCAAAACCGTTGTCGATTTATTCCTGAATCAGCCGTTAACCGATCTTTAGCCTTTGGAGGAACCTGCCCATGGATACGATTAAAACCTACTTAGATAGTCTATTCGCCTCACTACCCGATAATGCCAAAACCCAACAGGCAAAAACCGACATGCTCGCCAACATGCGCGACTATTATCGCGATTTGCTACGGGACGGTAAAAGTGAAGAAGCAGCCATCGGTGCTGTGATCAGTGCATTTGGTTCCTTAGACGAGTTGCGCGCTGATCTGGGCCTTCCGGTGCAATCCGATCCCAACCGTGCTGAAACGGCGGCCGACGATGATGCCATTACCGAATCAGAACTGCGGCATTTTTGGCAAAGCGTTGACCATTTTGCCACACAAATCGCGCTTGGCGTATTGCTATGCTGCATCAGCGTCGCCTTACCTGCTTATGCCGGCACCTCTCGTTATGAAGTGTTCGGGGTCATCGGCATGTTCCTACTAGATGCCATCGCAGTCGGTCTCTTCATTTGGGCAGGCACCACTTACAGCCAGCAAAAAAAGTTACCCAATGACCGAACAATCACCAAAAGCGCCAAGCACCTTGCCCAACAAGAAACGGCGGCCTATAGTCGGCAATTCGCTGCGGGCCTGATCGTTGGCATCATGATTTGCATCTGCTCGCTCATCCCTGCCATCCTCTCTGAATACATTAGCCATTTTATCAGCGATGACGCAGGTGGCGCGCTGTTTCTCATTATCGCAGGATTAGGTACTTATCTTATTCTTTATGTTTCCATTAATTATTCGCAACTGAAACGTTACACCTACGCCACAACAGTCCCAAATTCAGCTCCGAAACCCCATGACGAACACACAAGCAGTTGGTCCGCAGCAAAACACCACCATAACCAGCGTGCACGTCAAGACATTGCACTTTTCCGGCAAGTTTATTGGCCACTGATTCTTGTCACCTACTTCTTGGCCTCAATCCTTTTTGATACCTGGAGCTATTCTTGGCTCATCTTCGTTGTCGGTGGTGTGCTCCAAAACGTCTTCATTGCCCTTATCACCCGGCGAGCTGAATCAAGATAAGCTTGATGGAACCTTTCTAAAGTTGGGCGCTATCATTTTAAAATCAATCGTATGGCCGCCTTTTCTGCAAGTGCCTCGTATGTGCTTTCCAAGATAAGCATGGTTTCCACTATTATTTCCCTTGCGTAACGTCAAACATCCTTGCCCAATTACGGTCAATCCCCTTTACACCAACGTCGAAGTTCAGTACAATTAGATTTGTGTTTTGGGTCCATAGCTCAGTTGGGAGAGCGCCTGCTTCGCATGTAGGAGGTCGACGGTTCAAGTCCGTTTGGATCCATTAGTACCAAGTTGCATGGCGGGTCTTTAGCTCAGTTGGGAGAGCGCCTGCATGGCATGCAGGAGGTCGACGGTTCAAGTCCGTTAAGATCCAGAAAAAGCGTCAATCACTTTTGAGGTACTCCTCATCGTGATTGGCGCTTCTTTGATATTCTTTTCTCTAGGAACATTTCGGCTCATTAAAGCTTTAAGCTAAACACTCTAGACCAGTAAACCTAATTGAAGCTCGTCTTCACCCTCATCTGCTTCACATCCGCCATCGTCTGGCAGCCGGTCAGCTGCATGGCGATGTTGATTTCCATTTTCAGATGATCGGCAACATCTTTGACGCCTTGCCAGCCGCCAAGTGCTAACCCATAACTAAATGGTCGACCAATGCCAACGAGATCAGCGCCTAGTGCCAGCGCTTTGAGTACATGGGTGCCGCGCTGAACACCGCCGTCAAAGATGATGGGAACGCGATGATCCACAGCGGCGGCGATGGCGGGTAACTGTTCAATGGCGCCTGGTGCCCCGTCGAGTTGGCGGCCGCCATGATTGGAGACGTAAATTCCCGCAGCACCTGCTGTAATGGCAGCAACGGCATCAGCAGGGTGTTGGATGCCTTTGATAATAATCGGCAAGCCTGAATAACTGGCTAATTTACTGATCAGGCCAAGATCCAGCTTTTGCATGGATTCTTTAAACAAACCGCCTGCGCCAACCCCGGATTGCCCTGTGTTATAGCCTTCGAGGTTGGCAAGTCGGCCTTTGAGATGGTAATGATTCATCACGTCTTTTTCACGATAACCGCCTAATGTTGAATCTGCTGTCAAAATGATGGCCAGTGCACCGGCCTGTTTCGCTTCGTCTAGCAAGTATTTACAATATTCCCAGTCTTTAGGCATATATAACTGAAACATGTATGGCGCACCATCGCTGACCGCTGCGGTTTCCGCGATGGTTTTGGAGGCAAAGGTGCTTTGGGCCATCATGATACCGGCTTCTTTGGCGCCTTTTGCTAAACCGAGTTCACCGCTTGGGTGGGCTAAAGTGTTGCCGGCAATGGGAGCGGTTAGCAGCGGTGAAGCAAGTTTTGCGCCCATAAATGTTGTTGACTGATCCGGATTTTCAACGCCTTGTAACACACGTGGCAGCATGTGCACGTCTTGAAATGCCGTTGTATTGCGGTGCATGGTGTAGCCATCGTCAGAGCCCTCACTGATGTACCCGAATTCACCGCGACCAAGGACTTTTTCAGCGCGCGCTTCTAAACTTGCTAAATCTAACACATCAATTGCGTTAACTTTGCCGAATGGATCGGTTTTCACTGCATCTACCATGATTGGTTTCCTTTCTTCTTTGCAGTTAATGTGACTCGGTTAATCTAGGTAATCAATCAGTTGCTTGACGTCATAGCGCTCTGTTTGTAATGGCTGTTCGGCGGCTTTTCCGATGGCAACTGCCATGACCGGTACAAAGCGTTTAGGATCCAGGCCTAATGTTGGGATGATCGTTTTAAAGTCATACCCGGACCATGGATTGGCGTCATATCCGTGTGCTCGGGCTAGAAGCAACAATTGCATGGCAACCATAGCGCCGTCAATGGTCGCATCTAAAGTCAGAAATTCAGGTGAGGCATGTTCGTACAGTGGTAGGAAGGTGTTGAAGATTTGGTCCAGCTTCTCTTTACTGATTTTGCCTGCCTCGTAAACCTTCGTCCACACATCGCGATAGACCTCATGTGATTGGGTATCGCCGGCAACGAAAATAATGGCGGAACTGGTATCAATTTGCGGATAGTTGAATTTCATGGCCGCTTTTTTCAACTTCTCTTTGCCTTCAGGGGTGTCAATGATGACAAAATGCCACGACTGCAAATTGCAAGCGGACGGCGCGGTTGTTGCCTCCCGAATCATATCTTGCAGCTCATCGCGGCTGATTTTTACCGTTGGATCGAACTTGCGAACCGAATGCCGATCGAACATCACCTTTGCTAAATCGTTATTAGTTAATTTATTTGGCGCTACTGTTTCTGTCATTTTAAATTACCTCATTTCTTAATTAATATGTTAACCGTTTTCATTCAGATAGTATAGGTTGTTGCGAATGGATTCATCATACTGCGGTCATAACGACCTGTAATCAGATACGGTGCCGTCTTATTGGCATTAACTTCTTCCAACCTCAGTGTCTTAAACATTGTTGAAGTGGCAAAATGGTACCACATTGCCCCAAGTGGTTTGAGAACAGGTAACTCTCCAAACGGATCATCCTCGGTTGAGTCGAGTTTGATGGTCAATTTTCCCGGTTCAACTCGGTCGGCTAGTGATTTCATCTGAGTCGCCAGCAACGCAACATTGGAAAAATGATTGGCTCCTTGCTCATCTTGGACAAGCTGATAGTCGAAGAAGAAACTGTTCATGATTGATTCCTGATTCAGCGCAAATTGACTACCAAATGTTTTTAAAATCTCGGGATCATTGACATCCCCTGCTTCCCAAGCAACAGTCAGCAAAGTTTTACCGTGACGCGCCACTGTTGCCGTTGCTGTTTGGTCATTGCGGCGAAGGGTGATGCGATCGGCTAACTTTTTAGGGATGCTTGCCCCTTCTCGCCCAGCAACTAAACCTGCTTCGGCACCGGGACCGTGCAGCAACAGCGTCAAGGGATATGAGCCCACCAGCTTATCTTTATAACTGACAAGGGCAAATAAGGTCTGCTCCAAATACGGTGCGCCAAAACTGGGCCGCCCCATGTGGACAACATAGCCGCAAATAATCGGTGCGACTAACTTCAACGGCGCTGGAATCAACTTGGCCAAAGCGTCCGGATCGGTAGCATAGGCAAAACTAATCCCTTCCTGGTCATTCATACTCGGTAAATTCAAAAATTTTTCAACATCTTTTTGCGCTACAACATAACTAGACATGCTGATCACTCCTTTTATGCGTCAGTGTTGGCTGATACCTTTACATAATTCCGTCCATCACGTGAACATCCGGCGCGCCGTTTTTTACAATTCGATTAATCCGATCAAGAATCAGCGGATTGAATTCCGGATGCGTCAGGATATAAAACTGATCGTCTTCGAGCGCTTTGAAAACAGTTGCGGCAATAGTATCAATCGGCATGCCGTTGGTAATCACATATTTAGCAAACTGCTGGCCTTTTAAAAATGCTTCACTTTGATAATATGGGTCACTTGAATCCTGGTATTGAACGGGACGATGCTTTTCAGTGTGATAAAGATCAGTTTGCACAAATCCTGGACACATCACGTGCATCTCAATATCGGCTCCGGCACGTTGCAGATCGTAGGCGGTTGCTTCCGTAAGACCGACACTGGCAAACTTGCTTGCATGATACGCAGGCATTCCCGGTGTGTCGACTAAACCGGCGATTGACGCAACATTGAGAATCGCTCCATGCGTCTTTTGCGCCATCATAATAGGAATAATGCGTTTCATCATATAGACCTGGCTCATCACGTTAACGTGTAAGATCCACTCCCAATCACGCGTCGGCAGTTCCCACATTCTGCCAGGCAAAGCTATTCCGGCATCATTAATTAACAAATCAATCTGCTTAAAAGTACGCAACGTTTGATCAATTGCCGTGTTGACTGCTGATTCTTTCGTGACATCTGCCGGAATCATGATAGCGTCAGCGCCTCGAGCCACCACCAGCTGATAGGTTTCATTCAAGGCCGCCTGATCAATATCAATCAAGGCCAACTTCATCCCGCGTTTTGCCCCTTCTTCGGCAATAACCCGACCAAAGCCGTGAGCCGCTCCGGTAATGATCATGACTTTCCCCTTAAAATCTTTCATGCTTGATTTCCTCCTTCACTCTGCTGCTAAAGCCGTTAAAGACGTTGGCTTAAACGGCATATGAACATTCATACTTCCGAATACGCCTTTACGATAGCGCTTTCAAAACGTATCATGAATATAGTATTTGCACATAATTGAGCAAATACTTTTGGTGGTTTTTGCCAAGCATCAAAATTCCGTTATTTACGCTGAAGGTGGCTATTATGAAATTGACAACACTTCTGCATCGTCTAAATCAAACAATGCCGACTGGCTCGGTGCCTGCCAACATCAATCCCGATATCATCAATATGCAGCTAGGTGCTCTGCGGACAAATCAGGTGCCAGCCATGACGTTTGAGGTTAAGGTGGAAGCCAATCAGCCTCTTCAGCTAATCATGCCGTCTTCACGAACAACACCGGCAACTTCGATCCAACTACCGCACTCATCCCCAAAAGAATTACCGCTACTTTTTGAACGCATCGGGTGTCTTTTAACCACCAAAACCGATCTCCAGGAACAAACGAATCACTTGGCTCTCAAAGCGATCACGGATGACTTTGATACAGTTCTTAAACAAAGTGCGCGCATACTTGGCAATCCGCTGGCAGTTGTCGATTTGGTCGGTCATCCGGTAGTGACGACTTTAAAAGTTGAAGATCACCAGTCATTCCAACAATATTTGCAATTGGATAATGGGCTGACAGCAAGCAAATCGGCACCTCCAGATCATTTTACGATCCCGAAGCGACCACAAATCAGCTTATCGGCTAGTCAATTGCCACTTTTATACTTACCACCGAGTTATCACAATGACGCATTGGGATATCTCGTCATGCCGACCATGCAAACGCCACTGAATGCGCGGCAATATACTCAGTTCGCCGCTGTCGCACCAATTATCACACGCTCATTAGTCAAGAATCGAATCATCCCAACTGCAGCCTCAAAACGTGACCATTTACTCACAATGTTGCTGACCGAACAGCAAACCGAAACCTTTGCCGCTCAATTTGCGCGACAAAAAGCCATCCTCCCGTCAAGCATGGCCTTAATCAAGGCCGAACCTTGCACGAATCAATCACTAGCAGCTTTAAGAGAACGATTAAAATATTTTTCTACACCGTTCTTTGCCCAAACTTTGGTGACTATCTACCATCATCAATGTTTAGCGCTTGTTTCGCTTGATTTACCTGAATACAACAGCCAGTCGTTCAAAGAACATCTGGCAACGATTGCTGCCCGGACCGATTGCCGCTTAATTGTCTCGAACCAATACGATCGGCCAGAGGATACCATCGCTGCTTATGCTGTTTGCAAACGAACGGCCAAGCTTAAATTACCTCGCAATCCGGTTATTTTTTGCGAAGATGCTTTTTTTGATTTAATGTTGGCTCAGGTTGATCACGTCGAAATTCTGCCGTTCTTCATTAACCCCGCCGTAAAAAAGCTCATGGTTTATGATCAAACGAATAAAACCGAACTTCTACCAACGCTTGATGCGTATTTGGAAGCAGGCGAAAACCTCACGCACACGGCTAAACGACTTTACATTCACTTCAATACCCTGCGCTATCGACTCAATCATATTAGCGAGTTAACCGGCCTCGATTTGAAAGATGCTGAAACTTGCTTCAAACTTGGCGCCAGTTTTAAAGTCCGCCGATATCTGGATCATCGCCAACTTAGCCTCCACCACAAATAACCAGTAGCTGTTTTCCAATTACCAGTGAGTCAAAAAAGTTGCTTTTACTGCTTAATCAGCCTACATTGGCGTCGAAAGGGGTTGATCTGATGCAAATCCATTTTGACGAAGGAGCTGTGAACAAGATCCAACCGCATTTGGGTTCGGACAAGAAGTTGCTTTTGACGTTTGAAGATGGTGTTGGACCGTATTCGCAGCACGCGATGATTCATATGCAAGTTCAATTCTCACTTAATGTCGTCAAGGCTAGTGACCCAGCAACCGACTATGACACTGAGATCAGCAGTAATCTTGGACCAATTTTGATCAAGGGTTATTCGCAGGAAGACTTAAATGCCAATATGCATGTCCATTTCAACTCGACCTTAAATACTTTGGTTTTAAGTGGTGATGGTGGCGACATTGATACCAACATGGGCTTCATTGATTTCACACAAGCCAATGGTGTCCGCAATAATCCGGCCCGTTAAAAGCTAAAACGGGTAACTTGGCTTGTCCGACGATCCGCAACCAAAGCTTCACACTGCTGCTTCACCCTTAATTTTTCAACCATGAAAATAGCCGCCTCCAAGCCTATGAGTTTGGAGAACGGCTATTTTTCGTATTTAATTTTTAAATGCCACGCGGTTTGTTTGGCAAGGTCACAACAAAAGCGGCACCATGCGGATGGACATCTTTTACTTCGATATGGCCATGATGGATGGTCACAATCCAGCGGGCAATGGCTAGTCCCAGACCGCTGCCACCGGTTTTTCGGCTGCGGGATGCATCTTCGCGATAGAAACGCTCAAAGATACGTGATTTATCCGCGTCAACAATGCTTGGTCCGGAGTTGCCCACCACCAGTTGCCACTCTTTTGAGGTTTGGGTGACCTTCACCCAGATGGAATCGCCGGCTTGCGTATATTTAAATGCATTGTCCAGTAAGATAACCAGTAACTGTTTAATCCGTGCAGCGTCAAACCAGGCATGGCTTTTTGGCGGAATCGTGGTGGTAAACGATTTATCCTGACTAATCGAAATGTCGTGATAAGAAGCCAGTTGCGGGGCCAGTGTTTGATCAAACCGCAGATCGATCAATTCGATTTCAATCGTGTTGCTATCGGCCTTGGCAATTGTCAATAAATCATCCGTGAGTTGCCGCAAGCGTTTGGTCTCGCCCAGTGACGTCGCAATGGCCTCGCTTTCGTCAATAATGGTGGCTTGTGGCTTGGTTAGCAAGGCTTCCTGTTTACTTTGAATCACAGCCAGCGGTGCTCGTAGTTCATGCGCTGCGTCTGCCACAAAATCCTGCTGCCGCTGCCATGACCGAACAATCGGACGCATTGAACGGGTTGATAACCAATAAGACAAGCCCAGTGCCAACGCCCAAAATAGGATAATCGTCAAAATCAGAACCTGACGAAAAGAACGAATCGCGGCTTCTTGAGCGTCCGTATTTTGCAAGATCAACACATAATGCCCGGCATATTGAGGATCTGCGGCCGTCACCGGAACCTTCACCAGTAAAGTTCTAAAGGTGCCATTTGAAGTCGGCAAATTTTGCAACTTATTAACTGCCTGACGATCTAGTTTTAACGTTTTGAAATAGGCATAAAACCGTTCACCTAACATCGCCTGATTGATGATTTTTCCTTTTTTATTAAAAACCACCATGTTCATCCGAAAAGGTACTGGTCGTGAAGTCACCGGGCGTCCGGGACCACCTGCACCGCTCATGGTTTGTGCCGGCTTGGTAAGCATTATTTTTTGTTGTTCCAGCGAATGATCGATATCTTGATAAATCGAACGTTCATAAAGGAAAAAAACAATGACCCCCAACACTAGAAAAAGTCCGGCAAAGCTCAGTAGTTGACCGATAAATAAACGTCGCTGTTGTCGCTTAATGCCTTTATCTGCATTCATGCACGGTCCTCCGGTTCCTGAAAGATGTAACCGACATTGCGAATTGTTTTGATCCATACATCGGCTTGCATCGGTTTTAACTTTTTGCGCAGGTTCGACATATAAACTTCGACGACACTGACAGCCGTATCCGAATCAAATCCCCACAACCGATCAAAAATCTGATCCTTCGTAATAATGGTTTTTTGATTCTGTAATAAGTACACTAACAAGTCGAATTCTTTTCCATTCAACGCTACTGGTTTGTCGTGAATTAAGACTTCGTGCCGGTTTAGGTGGACTTCAAACGGACCGGCTGTTAACCCATCCTCATCAAAAAAATGTCCTGTCCGCTTTAACAATGCTTTTAACCGCATAATGAGCTCTTCACGGTGGAATGGCTTGGTAAGGTAATCGTCACCACCCAACTCAAAACCACGCACCTTATCTGTCAGGGCATCTTTAGCCGTCAAAATAAGAACCGGGGTCTTCACTTGCTTAGCTCGCAGCTGTTTAAGCAAATCAAACCCATTCAGCTCTGGCAGCATGATATCCAGCACAATAGCATCAAAAATCCCCTCTTCTGCCAAATACAAACCATCAGCACCCGTCAAAGCAGCTTCAGGCTGAGAAAAGTCCCGAATAAAATCAACAATACTCTCATTCAGATCAGGATCGTCTTCAATTACAAGAATTTTAGGTTTAACTATCATAAATTCTCCTCTAAAAGTGAGCGTGAGCCGGCGCGCTTAGAAACCGGAGTGTAAGTGGCCTTGGGCGTAATGGCCGGGCTTTGGCCATTGCGCCCAAGGTCCTTACATGTAGGCCCCTGCGCCGGCGAACGCGTTATGGTGAGCTGAGCGTGAGCCGGCGCGCTTAGAAATCGGAATGTAAGTGGCCTCAGGCGTGATGGCCCGCTCTTGGCCATTGCGCCTGAGGTCCTTACACGCAGGTTTCTGCGCCGGGGAGCGCGTTATGGTGAGCTGAGCGTGAGCCGGCGCGGTTAGAAGCCGGAGTGTAAGCGGCCTCGGACGTGATGGCCGGGCTTTGGCCATTGCGTTCGAGGTCCTTACACGCAGACTTCTGCGCCGGCGAACGCGTTATGGTGAGCGTGAGCCGGCGCGCATAGGGGCCTAACCACCAGCCGCCAACCACCATCCCCACCAAAGCCAATGTTTCAGTCTTATCAATCACAGCGTCAGCTTAACATGAAAATCATAAACTCAGCTTAAGAAAAAAATTGCTGGCTTTAAGGTTAATTTATGCTGCATCTCGCATACTAATCCCATTCATCAAGAAGGGAGCGATTCGATGCGCCAAAAGCTGAAACAATTCATTGGCTTCGGTTTAGTCGGTGGTATCAATACTATTTTGACATACTTGCTTTACCTGACATTATACCAATTGATCAATCCAACCGCTGCGATGGGTGTCGGCTATGGATTAACGTCAGTTTTAGGACTTTTCCTCAATGATACCTGGGTCTTTAAGGTTAAAGATCACCGCGACCTTAAAAGTGTGGCACCACGATACTATTTTTCGTATGGTCTCACCTTTATCATGAGCCTGATACTCACAAGCTTCTGGAATGATGCATTGAATTTACCAAAACCATTAGCACCGATGTTTGCACTTATGATTACCGTCCCAACGAACTTCCTTTTAAGTAAGTTCTGGGTATTTCGAGAAAAGGGAGTTACGGCACATGAAAAAAATTAAACAGTGGACCCTTGATTGGTGGCTCATTGGCATTCTCGTTCTGGCTGCGTTTCTTTACAGCTGGAATATCTGGGAAGCAGGAAACGCTAATGATTATTACACGGCTGCTATCACCAGTATGATCCAAAGTTGGCACAATTTCTGGTACGGCGCATTTGATCCCGCTGGCTTTATCACCGTTGATAAACCACCGGTAGCGCTTTGGTTCATGGCCATTTCCGCCAAAATTTTCGGCGTTCACGGCTGGTCAGTTGTTTTACCCTCAATTTTGTTTGGCATCGGCAGCGTGGCGCTAATCTATAACATGATCAAACCCCGCTTTAATGTTTGGGCCGCCCGCTTAGCTGCATTGGCACTTACCTTAACGCCTATCGTTGTCGCGGATTCCCGAACAAATAACATGGACGCCACACTACAGTTCTTTCTGCTGCTCGCCAGCTGGTGCCTGATGAAAGCAATCACCAACCGCAAGCCCTGGCTGGTCATCATGAGCTTTGCTTTGATCGGTGTCTCGTTCAACATTAAAATGCTCCAAGCGTTCATGATTTTGCCAGCCTTATTACTCTTTTTCTGGCTTGCATCAAAGCAGCAGCTATGGCGCCGACTGGCTACACTGGGGATTGCATTAGCCGCGATGGCTGTCATGACACTTGCCTGGCCACTACAGGTGGACTCAACCGCCGCCAGCCAGCGGCCCTATGTCGGCAGTTCCCAAACGAATTCAGAAATGGAGCTGGCTTTTGGCTATAACGGTACTGAACGATTATTGGGCCAAACAACCGGTACCGGTGCGGCTTTCCCCGGTATGGGCAACAGCAAGACCAAAGCGACTGGTGAAATGAACCCGACATCTGGGGCGACCAAAGGCAACAATAGCAAAACCGGCACGGCACCGACTGGCACTAAAGGAAATCCACCAACCGGCACAAAGGGCACAACCGGTACGCCACCTGGCGGAAATGGTGGTGGTCGCCCGGGTAATGGTCAAGGTCAGGGCGGCACGCCGCCAGCCGGAACTAACGGTAAACAACCTACTGTGAAGACCAAATCCGGCACATCTACAAATAACGCCCCTGCAAACTTTGCAGAGGGCAACTTTAAAGGCGGCCGTGGTACCGGTGGTGGTGCAGCTGGCGGTCGCGGCGGTGGCGCCTTTTCAATTGGGAATGCCGGGCCACTGCGCCTGCTGCAATCTGATCTTGGTCCACAAATAAGCTGGCTTGCACCGATGGCTATCATTGGCTTTATCAGTGCCTTTGCTTATTACCTTGATCGAAAACGCAAATGGTACCAAACCACAAGTCAGCAAAATCACTTGCTTTTCTGGCTGGGTTGGCTTGTGCCAGTCGCAGGCTTCTTTTCAATCGCCAGTTTTTTCCACCCTTATTACACGATTATGCTTGCGCCACCACTCGCGGCACTATTCGGTATCGGCACAGTCACCATGTTTAACCAGTTCAGATTAAGCTTCAGGCACTGGCAGAGTTGGCTGCTCCCGCTTGCACTTGCCGCAACGACTGCACTTCAGACTTGGTATGTCAGTCTTTACTATCAGTGGCAACCGATTCTTGTAGTCATTGCCGGTGTAATCGGTTTGGCGCTGCTCTTCATCGCCCGAACCAAAACCTGGCGGAAATCGGCGCTGGGCGTGGCGATTGCCGCTATCTTAGCCGCACCAGGTTTCTGGTCGTTGACACCGACACTTGCCGGTTCGTCATCAGGCATTCCAACCGCTGGCCCTACTTTGCTAACGTCAGGCGGTAATAGCGGTGGTATCGGTAGTGGCAGTGTCAATAGCGGTTTATTGAAGTACGTTGAAGCTCATCAAGGCAATGCCAAATACCTTTTTGCTACCAGTAACGCTAGCACTGCCGCCCCGTATATTATCAAATCCGGTAAAGCGGTTATGGCAATCGGTGGATTTAACGGCACTGATCCGGCAATTACGTTGAAGCAATTCAAAGCACTGGTCAAAAGTGGCGACATGAAATATTACCTGTCATCGGGTCGCTCCGGCAATTCAAAGATTGAAGCGTGGGTCGAAAAAGTCGGCAAAAAGGTGGCCGCAAGCAAATACGGCAGCAAGACAACCACCAACGCCCAAAGCAATCAAGGTGGTCGTATGGCAATGGGCGGCATGGGCAGCATGGGCAGCGGCACGCTGTATGAACTTGATGCCAGCATGGTGAAGTAATTTTCATTAATTCAGAAAGGAGCAAGCGTGATGCGACAAAAAACAAATCCCTTCATTTCCGTTGTCTTACCCGTTTACAACGAAAGCGCAGGCATTGGCGAAACGTTAACCGAACTCGCCAACTATGTCCGGGCGCGACCAGAACGGTATGAACTTATCTTTGTCAATGATGGCTCAACCGATGACAGTGCCACCCAGATTAAGGCCGCGATGGCTAAAAACCCAACCATTCGCCTCGTAGACTTCTCGCGCAACTTTGGGCATCAACTTGCCATTACCGCTGGCATTCGTTACGCAAGCGGTGATGCCGTTGTCGTCATGGACGCTGATTTACAAGATCCGCCAAGCGTCATCCCAGCCATGATCGCCCGCTGGCAAGAAGGCTATGATGTTGTCTATGGCAAACGACGCAAACGCAGCGGCGAGACTTGGTTCAAGAAGGTAACTGCCGAAACTTTTTATCGCGTGCTAAAGGCGCTCACAAGTGTTGACATCCCCGTCGATACAGGTGATTTTCGCTTAATGGATCGCAGCGTCGTGAACGTTTTAAAACAAATGAATGAACATGATCCTTACGTGCGCGGTATGGTGGCCTGGGTTGGATATAGGCAAATTGCCGTAGAATATGATCGGCAAAAACGAACCGCCGGAGAAACCCATTATCCATTAAAGAAAATGCTACACCTTGCCATGAACGGCATTACCAGCTTCTCCACCGTTCCTTTAACAATTGCCAACTGGCTTAGCGGCTTCTTTCTACTACTGGCCGTGGCTATTGTCGGCATCAGTTTCTTTTTAGGTCATCTCAGCTTATTAACTTGGGTGATCGCGACAACGTTACTTGTTGGTGCCGGCATCACCTTCAGCATCGGTCTACTTGGCAACTACATCGGCCGAATGTTTGCCCAAAGCCGACACCGACCGCTCTACATTGTAGCTGACACTTATGGCTTTAAAACGCAAACGACCCAACAACAAAATTACCGCTACCACGCCTTGCAAAATTAACGGTAACTAAGATTTGATATCTGTACCAAAATGGACTGCTAATAACACAAAGCAGTCCATTTTTTTGAGCGCGAACAGGAGCGCTTATCAATCGGAGTGTAAGTGGTCTTGGGCGTGATGGTCGCACTTTGACCATTGCGCCAAGGGTACTTACACGCAGATTTCTGCGCCGGAAAACGCGTTATGGTGAGGTCGAACAACTACGCACTTCAGCACAAGATTTTACAGGCACCGCATCATTATGTTACGGTTATTAAAAGTAAGTACGAAGACAACTCGACCCCAGAAAGGATTGAGCATATGCCAACACCAACGACCAAAGACCTGACGCTTTTGACGCCGAGCGATTTGGCCGCTGATTTTGACACCGACCTCACAACCGGTTTAACGACAAACGCAGCTGCCAAACGCCGCCAAGAAGATGGCCCCAACCAACTGACTGCTGCCAAAAAGCCCAGTTTATGGCGGCAAATCGGGCATCACCTTAGCGACATTACCTCGTTAATTTTACTATTTGCCGTTGCACTATCTGCTTATCTAGCCCTGACGACTGACAGTGACTGGACCAAAACAATTGTTATCGGCAGCATTGTGATCCTTAACGTCGCCATCGCCTTATACCAAGAACACAGTGCCGAAAAAGCATTGGCAGCTTTAAAAGCCATGACGGTTCAAACAGTCACCGTTGTTCGTGAAGGTAAGACCCAAACCATTGCCGCAGCAGATTTGGTCCGCGGTGATTTGATGCTCCTCAAAGCAGGTGATGCAGTAGCGGCAGATGCGCGGCTAATTCACAGTCAGGATCTCGAAACCGATGAAGCAGTTTTGACAGGAGAAAGTTCCGCCGTTGCCAAATCTGCCGCGCCACTGACTGAAGTGCCGGATGATCTTGGCGATGCCGTTAATCGCCTTTTTTCCGGTACGGCAATTACCAGTGGAAAAGCCAGCGCTATTGTCACCGCCACCGGTATGCAGACCGAGTTGGGAAAAATTGCATCATTATTGAATCAAACGCAAAAACAAGCGACACCATTAGCCAAACGCCTAAACGCACTGGGCAAACGCTTATCGTTAGTGGCCATCTTAGGCGGTGCGCTGACGATGCTGTTGTCCATGCTTTACCACCAAGAAACCTTAACCGAAAGTCTTATGCTCGGTGTGAGTCTTGCCATTGCGGCGGTTCCGGAAACATTGCCGGTCATCGTCACACTCAGCTTGGCACACGGCGTCCAGAAAATGGCCAAACGCCACGCTATTATTCGACAAGTCACCGCGGTTGAAACCATCGGGAACGTCAACGTTATAGCTTCCGACAAAACCGGCACATTGACGCAAAACCAAATGACCGTGACCCATTTTTGGCCGTTTCGTGAAGCACTCCAAAAAGTGACCGATCAACCCTTATCAACGAATCAGCAGCAATTTTTGACTTATTTAGGGCTGGCAACTAACGCCCGGCTCACCAAACAAGGCGAACCGGATATCGGTGATGCCACCGAGCTGGCAATTGTTCGGCTGCTGGCCCACTACGGCTTAAACCGCGATGATCTTGAAACCCGCTATCCACGAATTGCCGAGTCACCATTTTCATCCGATAAAAAGACCATGGCGACCTTGCACAAAACTCCCGATGGCCATTTTCTGGCTATCATCAAAGGCGCTGCTGATCGGATTGCCTTTTCCAATGATCATTGGCACGAGGAAGCTACAGCGATTCATGATCAGATGACTGCGCAGGCATTGCGGGTCTTGGCAGCAGGTTACCAGCAATTCGAAAACGACCCCGGTGCCGACTGGGAGACGCAATTAACCGCCGTGCAACCTTCAGGACTGATTGGCTTAATTGATCCGCCGCGTCCAGAAGTGCCGGCTGCGATTCAAGCCGCAAAAGATGCGGGCATTATTACCGTGATGATCACCGGCGACCATCTTGTCACTGCCACTGCCATCGCAAAAGACATCGGCATCCTCGACCACGGTCAACGCGCTATCACCGGGCACGATCTGAGTCAAATGAGTGATGAAGCATTGGCCGCCGATATTCTGCAAATTCGCGTTTTCGCCCGAACCACTCCGACCGATAAAATCAGAATCGTCAAAGCATGGCAGCAGCAACAAGCCGTCGTGGCCATGACCGGCGATGGCGTAAACGATGCCCCCGCGCTAAAAGCCGCCGATGCTGGCATTGCTATGGGCATCACCGGAACGGACGTGGCCAAAAACGCCGCCGATATGGTGCTCACCGATGACAACTTTGCGACAATTATCGATGCGGTGGCACAAGGACGAACTGTTTATCAAAATATCCTCAAGGCCGTTGAATTTCTGATTTCCGTCAATTTCGCGCAGATTTTCACCATGCTGATCGCAGTTTTAGTTGGTTGGGGTGCGATCATGACGCCGGAACAGCTATTAATCGTCAACGTGCTCGCTGACGGCATTCCCGGCTTCTTCTTGAGCCGTGAACTAGCCGAACCTGGCATCATGCGGCTTAAACCGATTCCTAAAAAAGCCAGCATTTTTACCAGTGGGCTTGGCAAACGAGTAGCGGTGCGGACAACGACTTACGTTGGCCTAATCCTCGGCGTTTACGCACTCGGTCGCTTTGGCTTGAGCGCCAATCAACCAATTGTCGGCATGACGATGCTCTTTTTGACGCTGGCGATTGGCTCAATGTTGGATATTTTCCCGATCAAAACCCGTGGGCGACTTAATCGCGCTGCCTTCACGGTCAATCCGATATTAACCGGCAGCTTGTTGGGTACCATTACCTTGATCTTGTTGTTAGCCACTGTGGCCCCGCTTCAACAGGTCTTTCGGCTGGCACCGTTAAATCTCGGACAATGGCTCATTGTTTTGGCGGTCATCTGGTTGCCAATGCTGGTCGTGGAAGGTTACAAACGCCGCCAGCATCGCGATGAATTAGCCGCATGGCAACAATCGGAATTGATTGGTGGTGCGGAATAACGGTTGTTTTGTATTTATTGATGAATCTGCTATGCTTTAGTTAATACTTGAGCAAGCTATGGTGCCGTGCCCCGTTTGTCAGATTAGGAGTCGAATTGCGCTATAACACGTTCACCTGCTCATGCTCACTATAACGCGCTCCCCGGCGCAGAAGCCTGCGTGTAAGGACCTCAGGCGCAATGGCCAAAACCGGGCCATCACCCCTGAGGCCACTTACACTCCGGCTTCTAACCGCGCCGGCTCGCGCTCACTAGGAGGTTCATAAAGTGCAACCGTTTCAGGCATTGCTCCACGACGGCCAACAAGCTACCTTACAAACTATGACGACAGATGACTTACCTGCCGGCGAACTTTTGATCAAGGTTGCTTATTCAGACGTTAATTACAAAGATGCATTGGCCTATCAACCACAAAACCAAGTTGTGCGGCAGTTTCCGCAGATCCTAGGCATCGACTTAAGCGGAACCGTTGTCGCTAGTCACGATGCGCAGTTTAAAAAAGGCGATCAAATTATTGTAACCGGTCATGGCTTAGGCGTCAGTCAAGGCGGCGGTTACGCTGAATATGCCCGCGTTCCGGCACAATGGGCACTTCCATTACCTAAAAATCTCACACTGGAAACTGCGATGGCGTTTGGAACAGCCGGGTTGACGGCAGCGTTGTGTGTCACGGCGTTGATGCACGCCGGAATGACACCTAAACGACAGCCGTTGATTTTGGTTGGTGGTGCAACTGGCGGGGTTGGCAGTATTGCCTTGCGATTATTGGCAAATGCCGGCTTTTCAAACCGCGTGGCCCTTGTCCGCACGCCTGATCAGCAACAACAGGTTCGCGCGCTCGGAGCAACTGCCACTTTAGCCCTTAACGAGTTACCAAAAGGCAAGGCATTGGCGCGTCAACAATTTGACTTTGCCATCGATCCGCTTGGTGGTAGTTTCACCACCAGCCTGTTACCGAGTATGCGGTACGGTGGAGCGGTTGCGCTATGTGGCAATGCTGCAGGCGCTTCCCTGCCGCTCACGGTATTTCCGTTCATTTTGCGCAACATCAGCTTGCTAGGGATTGATTCTGTGAGTGCGCCAACAGCCTTACGTCAAGCTGCCTGGGCCGCATTAGCCAAACTAGCTCCGGTGCCTTATCAAACGGTCAGTCTCTCTGACTTGCCGCGCGTTTTGAACAAGCACTTTACCCATCCCGCACTGCGGACGGTTGTGAAAATCAGCTAGATTGCAAGTAAATCGATTTTATAGGCAAAAAGATAACCGGCATGCGCTCATTTAATCATGATCGCATGCCGGTTATTTAAGTTTTCGAAACTAGCTCAGCAAGACCGCATCATCGGCAAATTCCTGCCCGCTGCGTTCTTTAAACAGTGTTAACAAATCTTCAACTGTCAAATGTCGCTTTTCCTCGCCGCGTACATCGACAGCGATCTCCCCGTGATCCAACATGATTAAGCGGTCACCGTATTTCAACGCGCTTGCCATGTTGTGCGTAATCATCAAAGTGGTAATCTGTTGAGCGCGCACCATTTGATCCGTCAAGGTCATAACGGTCGCACTCGTTTGGGGATCAAGCGCCGCCGTATGTTCATCCAGCAGCAACAAGGCCGGCTTCTTCAAGGTTGCCATTAACAAAGTCACCGCTTGACGTTGGCCTCCGGAAAGCAAGCCCATTTCTGCGCCAAGACGTTTCTCTAGTCCTAAACCCAATGTCGCCAGTTTCTCCTGAAAATGCTGCCGATCACGGCGCTTGACGCCACCTGCCCAGAAATTACGCCATTCGCCACGCTTTTCTGCTAAGGCAAGGTTTTGTTCAATCGTCAATAAAGAGGCAGTGCCAGAGCGCGGGTCTTGGAAAACCCGGGCAATGAGCTTGGCCCGTTTCGCAACATTTTGGTAAGTGACGTCTTTGCCATTGATCAGGATTTGGCCTTGATTAACCGGCAATGTTCCGGCGATGCTGTTTAACAAGGTTGATTTACCTGCACCATTACCACCAATAATAGCGACAAATTCACCACGTTCCAGGCTCAAATTGATTCCTTTTAAAGCGTGATTCTCATTGACGGTACCTTGCTCAAAATATTGGTGCAACCCGCGTACGTCCAGAACTGCCATGTTAATGAACCTCCTTTTGTTGCTCTGCCGGTGCAATCGTCATATGATCCGATGTCTTGGCAACCATGCGTTGGTCAGACTTGACCTGTTGCCGATTGCTATGTCGTACTTTTACCTGAAAGAGTTTCTTTTTCAATAACGGCAGTGATAAGAAAATCGTCAACATGAGTGCGTAGAAGAAGCGCAAGTAGTTCGGATCCACGCCCATGTCCAAGACCACCGCAATAATGAGCCGGTAAATCACGGCACCCACAATGATCATTAGCAAGCGCGCCCACAACGGCACCCCGCGCACCAGGATTTCGGAAATGATGATAGCGGCCAAGGCAATTACAATCGTGCCAATACCCATGGACAGATCAGCATAGCCATTAGTCTGTGCCATGAGACTGCCAGACAATGCAATCAAGCCATTGCTCAACATGTAAATAATGATCTTCATCGCGTCATTATTAATCCCGTTAGCAGCCGCCATATTCTGATTGTTACCAACTGCGGCTGCGGCCAATCCCATTTCGGTATGGAAGAAGAAAACCAGGGCTCCGATGACAATTGCCACCACAATAGCGCCCACGATGATGCCGGTCGTTGTCGCATCCCCGCTATCTGTCAAATTGAACACAGTCTTGACCGCGCCAATCAAGCTGACATTGGCTTTTCCCATGATGAAAAGATTCACGGAATATAAACCGGTCATGGTCAAAATACCAGTGAGCAGATCCGGAATGTGCAGTTTGGTCGTCAGAAAACCCGAAACCGCACCTGCAGCAGCCCCACCGGCAAATCCCAGCAACGTTGCCGCAATCGGGCCAACTCCTGATACAATTGCCTGAGCAGTTATTGCCGCGCCTAGTGGAAAGCTACCTTCTGCCGTCATATCGGCAATGTCTAAAATGCGAAATGTCAGATACACGCCAATGGCCATGACCGACCACAATAATCCTTGGGCAATACTTGATGTCACAATATCCATAACGAAACCCCTTTTTAAAAATGCTCGCCTATTCTGCTTGTTTCAACATCGCTTCAGTCAGCCCAAATTGCTGCATCCGTTTGGGATTGGTGACTAACCGGGTTTTGGCTGGTGTTTCAACTGCCAAATCTTTGACCTGTTTACCCTTCAAAAGCTTAACTGCCAACTTACCGGTTTGTTTGCCGAGGTCCTCGTAATTGATGCCGACCGTTGCAACTCCGGCTAACTTAACCATCGTGGCATCGGCTGGCACAACCGGAACTTTTTCCTTGGTGCTGACCTTACCAATGGTGGCCATAGATGCGGCCATCGTGTTGTCGGTTGGAATGTAGATGACATCACTTTGCTTCATCAAGGCCGTGGCACTTTGTTCAACATCATTGGTCGTTGCCGCGGTCTTCTCAACTGCCGTCAACCCTAACTTCTTAATCGCTGCCTTGGCAAGCTTAACTTGAACCTGGGAATTTTCTTCAGCGGCATTGAAGAGCAACCCGATTTTCTTGGCTTTAGGGAAAACTTTGTGAATAAAGCTGATTTGCCCTGCAACATCGACTTTATCCGTTACCCCCGTTGCATTTTTGTCTGGCTTAGAAGGGTTACTTACCAGCCCGGCCGCCTTAGGATCCGTCACCGCTGTAAACAACATTGGCGTTGTAGCATCTTCCTTATGCAAGGCCTGAGCTGCCGGAGTGGCAATTGCTAAGTTAACATCGTTCTTGTCCCGCTTCAGGCGTTGGCTCATCGTCTGCAAATTCGACTGATCGCCCTGGGCATTCACATAATCAAGTTTGATCTTCTTACCCTTGTAACCGGCTTTAGCAAGCTCTTCGGTAAAACCTTTTCGTGCTGCGGTTAAGGCTTGCTGATCAATCAATTGCAAAACCCCAACCTTCACCTGACTCTTATCAGCCGCAGCACTCGTGGATTTACCACAACCAGCCAAAGCCACAACCGTCAACGCCGCTGCTACAACCGCAGCCATTTTTTTAATCATCATTCTTTTAATCATCATTTTCTTCCTCCTAAAATAAAGTGAGCGCGAGCCGGCGCGGTTAGAAGTCGGAGTGTAAGTGGCCTCAGGCGTGATGGCCCGCTCTTGGCCATTGCGACCAAGGTCCTTACACGCAGGTTTCTGGCCCTGTGAACGCGTTATGGTGAGCGCGAGTCACCTTCTACTCACACTGGCACTCGCACTACAGAACTCACTCGCCAAAAAAGGCCAGCCACTGGATTTTCTCATCCATGTGACTGGCCTTTTACTTTTTTCCCGGGAAAGAAAAAGCCACATGGATGAATTCGTCCATGTGGCGGTTAATTGCAAGTGAAATACTCACGGCCATCATGGATACAAACCTGATTGGCTTGTATCCATGAGATACAAACCATTATCCGAAATAGCCGTAATAGTACGCGTGATTAAGTTGTGTTGTTTTTCTTTGTCTCATGATCAACACTCCTTTGCTCAGAAGTTAACCCTTCTGGCTTGTTTCAAAGCGTATACTCATAATCTCAGTTTGTCAACACAAGTTTTCGCCGGTAGGTTGGCTAATCGGATTTCAGAATATCGAAAAATGTCAAAGAATGTTGATATCATGGCTATTTTGGCAGGTGCACCGTTTGCTTAATATTTTTTAGCATCACTTCATTTTTTACGGTTTCAACTTTGGCCGGTTTTTCAACGCTTAGTTTTTTGACTGCTGTTCCCTTAAGCAGTTTGATCACCATTTTCGCAGTTTGTTTGCCAAGATCGCGGTAGTTGATGCCTTTGGTGATGGTGCCTCCGTCTTTAACCATGGTTGATGCGGCCGGGACGACCGGAATCTGGTGAGCTTTGGCAACTTTACCGATCGTCGGCATTGCAGCAGCCATCACGTTGTCGGCCGGTAGATACAAGGCGTCGACATCCTTGGCTAAACTTTCGGCTGCCTGCTGCACATCATTGGTGGTTGCTGCGGTGCGAATCTGATAGCGCAACCCTAACTGTTTGAGCCGTGCCTTAGCATGTTTGATTTGATAAACCGAATTGGGTTCGCTGGCGTTGTACATTAACCCAATCGTTTTGGCTTGCGGGAAAGTCTGATGCAGCAAATTAATCTGATCTGCCACCGCGACTAAATCTGTAACCCCGGTCGCATTCTTGTCAGGCTTTTCTAAATTCGTCACCAGTCCTGCAGATTTAGGATCAGTAATCGCCGTGAAAAGCAACGGTGTCTTCTTATCGGCTTTTTGCAAGGCTTGAGCAGCTGGTGTGGCAATGGCCAAGTTAACATCATTCTTATCGCGCGCCAGCCGGTCACTCATGGTTTTGAGATTAGCTTGATCGCCTTGTGCGTTCACATAATCAAGTTTGATCCGTTTGCCACTGTATCCGGCCTTGGCAAGTTCTGATTCAAACCCTTTACGCGCTTCGGTCAAAGCAGTTTGGTCCATTAACTGTAAAATACCGACTTTAACCGTTCGACTGCTGGCGGCACTTGATTTCTTACCGCAACCAATTAAGGTCAATCCAATCAAGACAGTTGCTGCTATCGTGAGTACGAGATGCTTTTTCATTAAAATTCCTCCCAATTTGCGCGATCCAGCGCCGTTAGACAATCAGATCACGTATCCGTCCAAGTTATTTTTTAATTAACAAAAGCCAAAACCGAGTACCTTTTTTGGTCACTTTTTAGGTAAACGCGTCTGATTAACCGGTATTGTCAGACGAGTTAGCCCTCAGCAAGCGAGCCGTAACGCGCTCAATCTTAACGCGTTCGCTGGCGCAAGGATCTGCGTGTAAGGACCTTGGACGCAATGGCCAAAGCCCGGCCATCACGCCCAAGGCCACTTACACTCCGATCCTTAACCGCGCCGGTTCACGCTCACAAAAAAATGGGCCAGCCGTTGGATTTTATCCATGCGACTGGCCCGAGTTTTCGATATCGAAAAGCCGCATGGATGATTGTTCATCCACACGGCTTTGTTGGCACATTCAATGTGACAGCCTCATGGATGCAAACCGTTGCTTGCGCGGTTTGCATCCGAGTGCAAACCGCTATCCAAAAAAGCTGCCAAAAAAGTTATTTAGTTGTGTTTGCCGATAATTCATCACGGTGAACACTCCCTCGGTTTTGTATGGGATTAAGCATACTGGAAAGCATTTGTCCGCGTCAAGAAAAAATTCTAATTATTTTACAATACACTTGTTATCCAAAAATCATCTTGAGATATTGATGGTTGGCTGCAGCGACCAATCGATCAACCATGCTTAACTTTAAAATGCCACTTGCTTGCTGGGCCAGCCGAATTAATGGTGTATCTAGCACAATTGCTTGCTGAAACTTAGCTTCCGGGCCTTCTTTGTCAAGATAGTCTTTTGTTCGCATTCGAACCGTGATCCGGGTTACCGTACGGACAATCCATGAATGTTTTTGCATTTCGCGCGGTGTATTGAGTCGCGTGAATTCTCCCGGAACAAACTCATGATGCGGTGGCACCTTTTGACCGGTTAACTGTTCAAAATCATGGACAGTCGGTTTGCCCGATAGTGTGGTATACCAATCAGGAACATTTTTGAAATTGGTGACGTTGGTGCCGTTTAAATGAACAGGCAACGTTGCCACAATATCAGCAGCGCTTGTGCCAATTGCTACCGACTTGGCAGCAGCAGGAAGCACCCAGGTCTGGGTCTTTTCCTGCCATTCTTTAAATGCTTGCGCGGGTAATTCCAACTGAACTGCGACTGTTTCACCAGCTTTAATAAAGACTTTCTTGAATGCCTTTAGCGCTTTTTCCGGCCGTAATGGACGCGGCTGCTGTTCTTTGACGTAAGCCTGAATCACTTCTGCCCCGTCCATATCCCCTGTATTGGTCACATCTAATTGAACCGTCACCGGCTGCGCATCGGTTACTTCATCATTGACAAGCCGCACATGCTTGATCGCAAAAGTGGTGTAACTAAGACCAAAACCAAACGGAAACGCCACCGGTACTTTTGCCTTATCGAAGTAACGATACCCGATATAGGAACTTTCTACATAAGGAACCGCGCGCGTGTGTTTATCATAAATCTCAGCTGACACAACGTCTTGATAGCGCTTAGGATAGGTTTCGGCTAACTTGCCACTGGGGTTGACTTGACCGGTCAGTACCCGTGCGGTTGCCGTTCCAATATGCTCCCCGCCTAAATATAAATTCAAGATTGCCTGTACCTGATCTAACCATGGCATCTCAACCGGTGCTCCGGCGACCAATAAAACAATGACATGCGGGTTAATCGCTGCAATGGCCTGAAGCAAGTCGTTTTGTACTTTTGGCAGGGCCATGTTCTTCCGGTCAAACCCTTCTGATTCATAGTTATCGGGCAACCCGGCAACAAAAATAACCTTGTCGTGCGTCCGCGCTAATTCCAACGCTTGGGCAGTTTTCTCCTGATCAACTTCATCATCAAGTCGATACCCGGCTGCGAAATCATAAGTGAGCCCAGCCTGTTTGATTCCGCTCAAAATCGACACTTGTTCAGCTGCTTGAATATGGGAAGAACCTGCACCTTGAAAGCGGGTTCCCTTAGCCATCTCACCAACAACCGCTAATGATTCACTGGTCTGCAATGGCAAAATGTGGTCGTCGTTTTTTAGTAACACAATGGCATTTTCCGCAATTTTCTGTGCTAACTGAGCATTTTGGTGTAATAAGGCTTCACGCGTACCATGGAAGCTAGGCCGATGTTTACGCGCCATTTTGATAATATTAGCTGCTGCACGATCCAAACTGGCCGGCTGCAATTCACCGGACTGCAACGCCTTCAACGCCTCATCGTCAAATAAATGATCATCACCTGGCATTTCTAAATCCGTTCCGGCATTAAGCGCAGCCACTTTGTCGTTCAACGCGCCCCAATCGGTGATGACCGCACCATCAAACCCAAATTGATCGCGCAGCACGTTTGTCATTAAATAGCGATTGTCACTCGTATAAGTACCGTTTACTTTGTTATAAGAGCACATGACGGATTCTGGATGGCCTTCAGTAACGGCAATGCGGAAGGCCTCCAAATAAACTTCATGAAGTGCCACCGGATCAATCATCGAATCGGACGATAAGCGACCGTTTTCCTGATTATTTGCAGCAAAATGTTTGAGACAGGCAGCGATTCCTTGCTTCTGCATGCCTTGAATCCAGGCCGCACCAAGCTTGCCGGCCAAGTATGGATCCTCGCTAAAATATTCGAAGTTCCGCCCGCATAACGGATTGCGTTTCATGTTTACCCCAGGGCCCAACACGACATCAACTCCCAGACTCTGAGCCTCAAGCCCAATCGCTGCCCCCATTGCGGCAATCAATTCCGGATCCCAAGTAGCCGCACTGGCACTCGCGGTTGGAAAACTTGTGCTTGGGACACTGTCATTAATCCCTAAATGGTCAGCAGCAGCGGCTTGGTAACGTAAGCCGTGGGGTCCATCACTCATTCGGATACTCGGAATCTTATGATCAGGAAGTGCTTCGGAGGCCCAGAAGTCCTTACCAGAAGTCAGTTTCATTTTCTCTTCAGTGGTCAGTTGATCAACATTGATGTTTGATGCTGAGTTGTCCATCAAATTACCCCATTTTCAAATTTCTATTAGAACCATTTCCACCCTTAATATAACGTTTTTTTGTGGCGATTTCCTGTTAACGGCTCTAATTTTGTAGAAAAGAAATGATTAATCCTTTAATCTGACAGTGTTTATCATTTTGATTGATTATTATTGCAAGAAACTGACATCTCACAGCTTCTTTTTAATAACTAGTCATTCGGCCGAAAAAAGTGCACTGATGACGAAAAAAACGTCCGTTCTAAAATTTTATGCCAGAACGTCATAAAAAGTTCACAATTAGCGATTATTCTCTTAAGTGTAGCAAGGAAGTTTACCCCCTTCTTACTACTACCCCAACCCAACTTTTTTCATTTTTACTCCTCCAAAGTAAAAATAAGTCAGCTCCACCCCCAATGGCGCTGACACGGGAACACCGCGTACCCCCAATACGCGGTGTTTTTTTGTTGAGCGCGAGCCGGCGCGGTTAGAAGTCGGAGTGTAAGCGGCCTCAGACGTGATGGCCGGGCTTTGGCCATTGCGTCTGAGGTCCTTACACGCAGACTTCTGCGCCGGGGAGCGCGTTATGGTGAGCGCGAACAGGAGCGCTTAGCAATCGGAGTGTAAGTGGCCTCTAGCCTAAATGGCCGGGCTTTGGCCATTTAGGCTAGAGGTCCTTACACGCAGATTGCTGCGACTGTGAGCGCGTTATAGAACGCAATGTCAGTTTCTTAATTGCCTAAACCAGAAAGTCTTTCCGTCCTCCCGGCTACTTTCTTAAAATCAAACAGTCTTTAGCCGTGATGGTCGCACATTGGCCATTGTGTCCAAGTTTCCTACACGCAGACTTCTGTGCCGGGGGACCGCATAAAAACGCAATATCAGCTCCCTTAACTGCCTAAACTAAAAAGCCTTACCCCCAAACAACACAAAAATTAGTCTAGTACCCAAACTATATCCCCAAACCTTTATCAGTTGATAAGCGCATAACCACCACTACCAACCCACCATACCGCGGCTAACCACCCATCGTTTTCCCAACTCATTCATCTCAAAAATCACCAAAAAACACGATTCACACAAGGCTTTGCCCCTGCGTAAATCGTGTTTTTTTGGTTGCTATTACCGCTCATTCATCCACATCGCGAACGGTTATCCGATCTTGCAAAGCGGTTGGCTGCTCTAGCTGATCCAAGACTGCCAAGGCCATATTACCTGTTGTGATGTGACTCTGACCATCTTCGCCAACCAGTAAGGTATCTTTGCCTGCAACATAACCGGTTGCCGGTCCGCTTGGAAAAGCCTCGCTGGCGGATATACCAATCCATTTAACGTTATCGGTCATCTGCAAAAATCGATATTCATCATACTGATACTTCGCACCGTCATACCATGGCTGACTCGCAGCACTTTCCGGAAAATCAAGAATCATCGGATGATCGGCACCTGGCATTGCCAAGCTAGCACTTCCCAGAATAAAAACGGCTAACGGATCCGCATTACGCAACAAACTAATCAAATGCGTGGCAAAATCCAAATGTAAATAGCCGCGGCCAGAGCCCCACGGAACACTCAGCGCATCAACGACGGCATCAACACCATCTAGATCTGCTTCGCTTAAATCTAGTGGTGCCTTCACCAGCGTCGGAACGGTTTGGCCCAGCCGGCGCGCAGCTTTTTGCGGATCGCGCACGACAGCCAACACATCATGACCGCGTTTTCTCGCTTCGGCAACAATGGCACTTCCGGCACGTCCAGTCGCACCCAAAACTGCAATTTTCATTTTCTTACCTCATTTCGTAAACCCGAACACCCTACACGAGCTCATTTTAGCATGCATCCATTTAAAACGGTTGATTTGACCTTCTTAGCTCTAAATGAGAAGAAAACTTCCTTATATGCCCGTTTATGCGGTACACTTAAAATAATTGGACAGAATGTGAGAGGATATTATATGTCAATCGAAACGAGTCTTACTTACCAAAAGAAATTCTTTAGTGATTTTACCGATGCTTGGCATAAAAAATCACGTTACCGCCTTTACCAGGGAATCGATGCCACAGCAGAGAATTTGCGCCTCGATATTGAAGAAGCGCCTGGCTACATTTTAGCTTACGACAAAAGCGCCCAAGCCGAACTGCATGATTTTTTACAAATCGGGTTTATTGATTTCTTGCGGCAACATATTCCGTTTTTTGAAGTCAATGATCAAGGGACGATTTATTTTGGCAACTGGTATCACCGCCGCGATTTTGGTCATATTAACGTCATTTTGCGCGCGATTACCCAGTCAACCGATGAACAACGCAAGATCCTGCCGCAACTGGAAGCCTTTTCCGATGATCCTGATCACTATCTGGATCGCCAGTTGGACGCCATGCGCAAGGAAGTTTACCGCGATGTTGATTCACTGCATACGCAAATTGATAATCTTGAAGCTGAAGCAGCACCTGAACGCGATCAATCCGCCCAAGGTAACGGTGGCTTCCGCGGACTTTTGAAAAATTTCATTGATCCAAGTGATGAATCCGATGCCCCAGCTTCCCATGCATCAAAAACCGATGCCTCGCAACTTAAGGCCCGCTTTGATAAAGAAAAGCTGGCGGCTGATGACACCTTCGATAAACGTAAACGCGAATTGGAAGTTTCTGCAGCCATTACCCGTTATGAATATCAAGCTGTCTTGAGCACCTACAGTTCCGTTGCGGAGTTTGAAAATGTTCTTGCCAACTTGAAAGATGATTTCATGCAGTCATTAAAGCTTGAAGGAGGGCGCACACATGCTTAATCTTAATGACACACATTTGGCTGCCCTAATTGCAAAACCGTTAAATGTCTCACAGCTACGTCAACAAATCAGCACCGCGTATCAAACCGAAGCTGACCGACTAGCCGATTCGCCTTTATGGGGTTCAAATGATGATGCACTAACCGCGTTACTGGCAAGTTACACGGGCTTGATGCGTGACAAACTCTATCAAACGTTGCAAAATATTGCTGCCATTCCAACTAACTTTTTACAGACATTGTGGTTTAAAGACACGACTAGCGATCCTCACCACAGTGAAATCACGCTTATTCAGGCAACTGAAGAAGACAATCAGCCCCTGCTAACCATTGTTGATCCGCTAAGCCCAAGCGCCACCCTGAAAGCCGCCAATTTGCCAACCCTGTTACAAATTACGGCAAGCGACAGCAACGCGCTGCCTTACGATGCCGATGAAATCAAAGCACTGTCTGCTTTAACCAAGGCCCTTAATCAAGGCGGCTATCAATTTGCAACCATTGACGAAACGGTTTTGCAGCCAATCAACGGCTTACACTTTAAAACCCGCTTTGATAATCTCAAACCATTAGTCGCCAAAAAAACGGTTGTTAAAGCCGGCGAATTCAGCATTCAGACTAACCTTGATCGGGATAGCAAAGTTCTCGACTACCAGGTTCTGGACGAAGACGGCCACGATTGGAAAGATTTAGGTTCTGAAGAGGTTAAAGGTGACCGATTTGAATGGGCCTCGACCACAATTCCGGAAGAACTGGTCAACCATCACCTCAAGCTGGTCGTGCGGGTTTCTGCCGGGACAAACTCCCCTGCGTTAGACGAACTGTTCGTCATTGCTTCCAGTAATGCGATTTTGATGCGGCAAGGCAGTCACCAAGGTGTATATGAATTACCGCTGCCCAATCAAAAACTCTTTACTGTAATGGTTAATCCGGACAATAATATGATTTACCTGAAATACCCAGATCCGGAAACTCAGGTGATTGAATTAAATCGGCAATATCCATTTATTGGCGAATGGCTAAAAGCAGTTTTACCTCAAAAACGGGCTTTTAACTAACCGTACAGATGAACGATTGGCATTAGCGCAAACCTTCCAATGAATGGACATGCTGATGAGAGTTCAGACTTTTTTATCAGGAGATGATCATGATGGCTAACGAATTTCCACAAGTGATGACAATTGGCGGTACTGACAGTGATGGCAGTGCCGGCGTTCAAGCAGATCTGCATAGTTTCTTCATGCGTGGCGTTTACGGTGCGACCGTTTTGACCGCGGCGGTTGCCGGTAATTCCTATGGTATCCAAGACAGCATGGTGATGCCGGTGCCGTTCATCGATGCGCAGTTCAAATCCTTGGCTGCTGACTTGAAAATCAAAGCAGCTAAAACCGGAATGCTGGCTGATAAGGCATTGGTGCAAGCGATTATCAAAAACTGGCAACAGTATGATTTCGGTGCGCTGGTGGTCGATCCGGTCATTATCACGAAGCACGGCGCGATGCTGCTGGAACAAGATGCCTACGATGCCGTCAAAAATGAACTGATTCCCTTAGCAACCGTGGTGACTCCGAATCACTATGAGGCAGAACATCTTACCGGCATGAAACTCGACACCGATGCTGCTACAGAAGCTGCAGCCCATCAGCTACAAGCATCAGGAGCCAAAAACGTTGTATTAAAAGGTGCCCATGACGATCCGACTCAAAAAGAAGTTCGGGATTTTGTGTTGCTGGAAAGTGGTAAATCTTTTTGGCTGAGCGAACCTTATCACGATACGGACCGCGTTAACGGCACCGGTGATACACTTTCGGCAGTGATTACCGCCGAAATCGGCAAGGGTAATGATGTTGAAGACGCTATTCGGATTGCCAAACGCTTTACTAATCAGGCAATTGGCCATCCAATTCCGGTTGGCCACAAATACGGTCCCATCAATCATTGGGCTAATCAAATTGTGTATCCACGACAATAAACCGATGACTAACCGCAGAACAGCTCGTTGAGTATCCTTGCCACCATTGCGTAAAAAAAACAGGACCAATGTTGCGATGATATTGCGCATACATGGGTCCTGTTTTTTATATTGTGAGTTAGTTAGTTGTGATGCGAATATAAAAAGCCATGGATAAATTCCTCCGTGGCTTTTTGCTTAGTCAGCTTAATCGCTTTTTTTAGTGAAAAGTTGCAGAATGCCCATTACCACAAGCACGCCGCCGAACAAGGCGAAGACCATCATCACCGTCTTAAACGGGTTAATCGCCATGATAAACCCGATAATAAGCAAGGCCACACCATAAATAATCGTCGACCATGGTGAAACATTTACATATTGCTGTTGCTGGCGAGCGCCGATAATCTTGTTAACCCCGTAGATCATCAAGATAATCCCGATAATCAACGGTCCCAGACTCATGAGCGGCTTGACGATTGCCGGAATCAGCAACGCCAGCAAGAGGTAAAATCCTCCGGCAAAAAGCGATGTCCCATAAGTTCCAGAACTTTTGTGCGCAGAAAATCCATCGATCAATTTAGGAATAGCGGCAATAATCAGAACTGCTGCAACAATCCACAGAAAGCTTCGGTAGACCTGATGCGGATCAATTAAAATCCAGCCACCAATCAAAATCATAAGCAGGCCGCGCAACCACGACCAACGTTGAAGACGATCAAACATTGCTTGCATTATTGATACTCCCTTTTTTCTGAGCGTGAGCCGGCGCGGTCAGGAGCCGGAGTGTAAGCGGCCTTGGACGTGATGGCCGGGCTTTGGCCATTGCGTCCAAGGTCCTTACATGCAGGCTCCTGCGCCGGCGAACGCGTTAATGTGAGCGTGAACCGCGCGCTTAAATCCCACGTTGTTCCAACACTTTATGCTAATTAAAGCATAGCATATCGTTTTGCAATGTCCCTCCGTCGTCAGACTGAACTTTACCACTGCTCATGATTCCAACTGCGCCCATCAATTTCGGCTTCATATTGTTCACGGCGCTCAGCTTGCTTGGCGACAAACGTCTGTAAAGCCGCAAAAAACGCTGCATTTTCATACGATGCCGCGTCTTTTTGATGTTGGGCAGCCGTCTCGATAAGCCATTGTTCATCGGTCGTCACTCTGACTCACCTGCCTTTAATTCATGTAAAGTCAGCCGCAACCGGTCAATTTCATCGGTTTGGGCAGCAAGTTGATCCGCCAGTATGCTCGTTTCCGGGTTAGCTTGCAGGCGATCAATATACCACTGCGCCTGTTCGTCAGGATCATCAGGATGAACCAGGGTCAGATATTGCTGGTACCGCACCAGCAACTGTTGGTGAGCCATATCCGTTTGATTGGCAAACTGCGAAATCGTCAAAGGAGCAAGCAAATCCAGGCTCGTTTTTTCTGCAAGCGCCACATACGGAGTTAAAAATTGACTGAGGCTAAAGCCCACCTTGCCGCCAAGCTGATACGCGGCTTCTGGCTGGCTGAAACTTACCACTAATCCCAGTGACTTTCCCCTCAGCAACCCACCATGTGCATCATAGACAAACTGCTTCAGCCATACTTCTGTGAGCCATTGATGCAAACTGGCAGGCGCCATATACCAGTACAACGGAAACTGGAAGACGATTCGATCAGCAGCTTGAATGGCATGCTGTTCAGCGGGCACATCAAAAGGCAGATTCACATCCAAATGATGCCACGCTACCTGCGACAAGGTTGCCGCACTGGCTTTTAAAAACTGCTGGGTGTTACTTTTTTCAATGTCTGGATGACTGACAATCACTAATGTTTTCAAATTGATCCCTTCAATAAATGCTGTGCCAAAAACGCCACTGTCCCCGGCCACGCTGCCGACAAGTACCCTTCTGCATGCTGGCCACCGGGAATCACCTGCAAAGTCACCGGTACACCGAGCTTTGCTGCCCCTTGAGCCAATCGATAAATCCCGCTAACAGGAATAATTTCCGCCTGTGAATTAGCCAAGTACAGCGGCCCTGCATCAGCCGTCAACCGGTCAAATGGCTCAACCTGAGAAAATTTTGTTTCATCTGCATCGACATAATTCAAGATGAACCACTTGTAGAATGGATCATTGCGCCCACCTTGATCAATCTCGGCACTGGCCGTCTTAACAAAGTCCGTTTTGGTGTCGGGCTGAGCCACAATTGCTGGATGATCCGCAAACCATTGCTGAATATCGAAAATACCCGACCAAGAAACAGTTGGTACGCCTTCAGCCAGCCCGACATCAACGGCTAGTGATCCACCGGCACTCGACCCGAAGACACCCAGATTCTCAACTTGAGCATGGGTGCGCAACCATGAAAAAGCCGCTAAAACGTCATCACGTGCGGCTGGAAAAAAGTCTGCCGGTGCCAACCGATAATTAGGAACCGCCACGTGATAACCCAATGCGGCGAACCGTTTAGCCATATCGCTTTCTTTTTGCTTTTCACCACGAAACCAGCCGCCACCATGAATATCTAGAATGGCTGCTCCATTTGGTTTATCCGGTTCATAGAAGTCGAGCTTTTGTAACGGTGCATCGCCATAAGTGACGTCTTTAGTTACCTTAACTGTCAATCTGACCACCTTTGCTTTCATTGATGACCACAGTATACCGCCGCTTTTTCCAAACCAGTTAACAATTGTCTTGCGCTGCTACACCAGATGATTATCCCGGCTCAGTTAATCCCAATGCCCGATTAAGCTTCTTTTGAACGGTCGGAAGTGCCATTTTACCAAAATCTTCAACCGGTACCCACCGTGCTGGCATAAATTTTAATTCGGCAGCAGCTGCATCCGCTCCGATTAAAGTCAATTGCCAGCGTTGATGGGTGAAAGTATGTTGCACCTGAGGACGACCGAGATCGGCAAAAGTTAAAGTCATTCCGGACAAGTCTGCAAACCGAGCACTGATTTCATCCAACTGTTCGCTTTCCATAGTGGCTTCAAGCTCGGCCATATCAATTAACGGGAACATCCACAAATCAGCCAACATCCCCTTACCCGGACGCTGTTCAAGCAAGTAACCGGCCTTGGATCGAATCACCAATGCAAAATAACGATGAATGACCGGCCGCGGCTTTTTGGTTTTAACTGGGTAGTCCTGCACAACACCATCGCGAAAGCTGGCATCAAACGCGCGCACCGGTGAATGGGCGGGATCAGGATGACTGGCAGACATATAACTTGAACCAAGATCCATCACGGCCTGGTTAAAATCACCTGGCCGCTCCTTGGGCATCAGTGGCCGAATCAAGTCATCGAACACTTTTCGAGTTTGCGGGCGCGCAATATCGGCATCCACTTTAAACAGTCGGGCAAAGACCCGAAATGCGTTTCCATCAATCGCAGGAACAACCTCTCCAAAACTAATGGATGCGATGGCCCCAGCTGTATACGGTCCAATGCCAGCCAGTGTCTGTAACTCCGCAGCCGTTTGCGGCCACTTACCTCCATAGTCATTCACGATTTGTTTAGCTGCCTGTTGCAAGCGGCGGGCGCGTGAGTAATAACCCAACCCTTCCCAAGCTTTTAGCACCGTCGCTTCCGGTGCTGCTGCCAACGCCTCAACTGTCGGAAACTGCGCCATAAATCGGTTGTAGTACGGAATGACGGTTTGCACTTGGGTTTGCTGCAACATCAACTCGCTGACCATGACGTGATAAGGGTCATGGTCTTGACGCCACGGCAATGTCCGTGCATGGTGATCGTACCAATCCAAGAGTGCATGCTGAAATGCCGCAACTTTTTCAGGCGGCCAATCCATTAATTTGTTATTTGTCATCATAGAAAATAGCTTACCATGGAGTTTCATAATTTGGAAAAGTAAATCGAATCGGCTAAAAACCAACCTCACTCGGTGCAAAAAGAGCAAAAAAATCAACCCCACGATCGTACGCATCATGGGACTGATTTCTTACGGTTCAATGATCACTGCAACTGCTGCAATTCTCATCGACTGATTTTGCTTACTACTGGGTTTTGCCCATCAACGACAGTGGTGCCGCTTCTGATCATGCTTGCAATGCAGTTCGTGAATCTTGAGCCGCCTGATGATAAACATTACTGAATGTCAATGTTGTGACCAGACTCCTTAGATTCAGTTAACTTTGGCAATGTGATGTTCAGAACACCATCTTTGTAGCTTGCCTTAATGTTGCTGTCATCAACGTTTGGCAACTGATAGCTCCGACTCATCGTGCCATAGTTGCGTTCGGACATCATGACGTTGCCGTTCTTGTCGGCGTGATCTGTGATGTCGTCCTTGTGAACATTAATGCTCAAGACACCATCATGGTAGTTCAGCTTGATGTTGTCCTTATTGATCCCAGGTACATCAACATGAACTTCGTAAGCGTCCTTGGTCTCCTTAACGTCAGTCAGCAATCCGTTGACGGCCGTGCTGGCAATGGAAGGTGTTGCCCAATCCATCCAGTCAGATACCGGGCCGAAGAACCGACGTGCCAAGTTGTCAAAGAACGGATCATTTACATCATTCATCAACTCATTATTACGACGATTCATAACTTCATTAGCCATAACAGATAACTTCCTTTCAAACAGAGACTTCTGGGATTCAGGAGAACGATCTTAGCTCCGGAGCTCTTGTTCCTTCTCCCTCGCTCCACCTATAGTTATACCACAAATTAGCACTTGTGAACGCCAAGTGCTAAATTTTTCCGAAAAAAGTTTTTAAAACAGGAAACGCATAAATGGTTCACTTTATTTTCCTTGTCAATAACAGCTATACCGATGATGCCAAAATGGCCTTGCAGTACCTCGAATCTTCATAGTTATCACCATTTGCGAGCTTCGCCATTCCAGAGAGTTGTAAGTAATCAGGTAGCCTCCAGCATAACGCGTTCGCCAGCCCAGAAGCCTGCATGTAAGGGCCTTAAGCGCAATGGCCAAAAACCGGCCATCACGCTTAAGGCCACTTACACTCCGGCTTCTGACCGGGCTGACTCACGCTCACTTTCTATAACGCGCTCCCCAGCGCAGAAGTCTGCGTGTAAGGACCTTAAGCGCAATGGCCAAAGACCGGCCATCACGCTTAAGGCCACTTACACTCCGGCTTCTGACCGGGCTGACTCACGCTCACTTTCTATAACGCGCTCCCCAGCGCAGCAATCTGCGTGTAAGGACCTTAAGCGCAATGGCCAAAAACCGGCCATCACGCTTAAGGCCACTTACACTCCGATTGCTAACCGCGCCGGCTCGCGCTTACAAAAAAAGAACCACAAACAAGTATATGTTTGCGGCTCATAACTTAATAGATATTAGTTTTCATTTTCAAGGCGTTCTGCTTCTTCGTCAATCGTCTCGAAGCCAGACTTCTTTGACTTCTTTTCAGGATGTTCTTGGCGCTCCTTTTCGACCTTAGCGATCAAAGCTTTCTTTTGTTCTTTGCTCAATGATGCCATGTGATCTCGCCTCTTTTTGGTGTGAGTTAGAAGGTATGACCCTTACAACTTCTGTTATACCACTTAAACACAAAAATGACACAGATAATTTTGCAGAGCGCGAACAGGGCCGCTTAGAAACCGGAGTGTAAGCGGGCTTGAGCCTAAATGGCTGGGCTTTGCCATTTAGGCTCAAGGTCCTTACACGCAGGTTTCTGGCCCTGTGAGCGCGTTTCAGAGCGTGAGCCAACCCGGTTAGAAACCGGAGCATAAGTGGCCTCAGATCCCAATGGCCGGGCTTTGCCATTGGGATCTGAGGTCCTTATGTGCAGGTTTCTGGGTTGGCGAACGCGTTTAAGAGCGCAATCAGGGCCGCTTAGAAAACGGAGTGTAAGTGGGCCTCAAACCATCTTACGCCGACGCCATATGCATCACCTTAATCCGACTCCGCCCTGTCCCTGCTGGCTGCACCTGCAACTGATCGGGAATATTATCCCTTAATTCCGTCACGTGCGAAATAATCCCGATCAATCGCGATTCGCCTTCCAGCGATTCAAGCGCGTTCATTGCCACATCAAGGCTATTGGTATCCAAACTCCCGAAGCCTTCATCAACAAACAAAGCATCAATATTGATGCCACCACTTTCTTGCTGAATCACCTCGCCCAGTGCCAATGCAAGGCTCAACGCAGCAATAAAGCTTTCACCACCAGACAGTGTTTGAACTGCGCGACGTTCACCCACCTGATCATCGTATACATCAATTTCCAGACCTGAATGGATCTTTTGAGTTCCCAAGTCCGTATGCAACACAAATTGGTAACGCTGGTTGGAAAGCACTTGCAAGCGAGTGTTAGCAACATCCAAAACATCCTGAAGATAGGCTTGTAAAACGTAACGTTCCAAACTAAGCTTCTTGGGACCATTGCCGTTCATAACGGCGGTCAGTGTCTGCAAGTCGGCATAGGCAGCCAAAGCAGTTTGATTGGCCGCTAAAATATCTGCGGCCTGTTCAAGCAATTTTTGGGCCGTATCATGTTTCTGCTTTGCTTCAATGAAGGCAGTTTGTGCTTTTGTTGCCTCTGCTTCAGCTGCACTTGCTTGAGCCTCAAGCTGATCAAGGGCAGGTTGCGGTTGATTGCCAATCGTTTTGTTAGCGGCTGCCAGTAATGTCTGCTGCTTTAAAACGTCATCCTTATAACGCTGCGTTTGTTGCTGCAAAAGTGGTAATTGCCCTAATTGCTCGCGCATGGCAGCAAATTTTGCGACACCATCCGAACCAAAATAATCAGTTACTGCAGATAAAAAGCCATCTTCTGCTTCCTGGTGCTCTTTTTTCAGTGTCGCGATCTGGTCAGTAGCATGGCGTTCATCTGCATGTAAGCCTGCTAACTGGCGATCGAACTCACTTAACTGACGCTGCGCCGTTTTTAATTGTTCCTGGTAAGTCTTGATTGCTTCAGTCAAGACATGCGACTGTTCGGTTACTGTCTTAAGATCAGTCGTGCCTGCAGGTAAACTTGCTTTCATGGTCGTCAGTACACTGTTAGCTTTTGCCGCCTCAATCTTCGCTGTATTAAGCGCACTTTGGGTTGCTTGAATTTCCTGATCATCTGCGCTCACAACAGTTTGACCAACTGTTATTGCTTTTTTCAGCGCATCCTGCCTGATCTGAGCGGCGGATAACGCTTGGACTGCAGCCTGTGCTTTTTCTTCAAGTATTGCCAGCTGTTTCAAAACATCTGACTGTTCGCTTTGGGGACTCACTGCATCTATGCTTGAGCTCACCTGCGCCCAAAAACTGTTCTTTGCTACATTTGACTTTTTGGTAGCGGCAGCGTGCTGTTCTTCTAGGTTGGATACCTGGGCTTGCAAAGTCGTTTCTTTTGCCGCTGCTTGCTGGCGTGCTTGGGTAGCCTGTTTCACCTCAGCCTCAGTCACCAGCGGTTCATCCAAGGCTACAGCCGGGTGTGGATGCTCGACACTGCCGCAAACCGGGCAAGGGGTCCCGGGCGTCAACTTAGCCGCCAATTGGGCAATTTGTTGTCGGATCTGGGTCTGTTGCAATTGATTCAACTGCTGCTCGGCAGATTGACTCACATTTGTCGCCTGAATCAGCAACGTCTTTGTGTCCGTTAGCTTGCTGGCAAGTTGTTCAGCTTCAGCGTGCGCATCTTGATAATTAGCGGCTACCGGTTTCAGCGCTGCCACTAATTGTTTATGGTCAGCTGCTCGATCTGCCAAATCTGACACTGCTAGTTGGTTCAACTCGGTTTGATATTGATCAAGTTTTTTCTGATCATTTGCCAATTTTTTTTGCGCCTGTACAGACGCTGCTTCTGCCTGTGCAACTGCGGCGGTTTGTTGGGCTACTTGTTTTTCTTGATCCGCAATTGCAACGAGTTGCTGTTTAACCGATTGCAATTGATCAAGTTGCGTCTTTTTGGCTTCAATGGCCGAATCCTGCTGCTGTAAATCATTTAATTTCGTTTGGGCCTGATCCATGGCCTGCTGAGCGGTTTTCATTGCCGTTTGGGTTTGTACAAGTTGCGTCTTGGCTATCGTTAAATCACGAGCTGCTCTTTGCACCCGTTGCTCAGCTGCCTCGTGTTCTTGAACCCAGGTTAACCGTTCCATTAACTTAAGACGGTCTTGCTGTGTTTGCTTCTGTTCAGCAAGTTGTGCCAAAGCCGCAGCAGTTTGTTTTCGATCTTCAAATGCTTGTGCCAGCTGCTTGCCGGTCTGAAGAGCTGTCTGGGCCGTCTGATAGCACTGGTGGCGTTGGTCTGCCATGGTTTGCAGGTTGGTGACGGTTGTTGCTTGCTGCGTTACTTCCTGACGCATCAAGGCCAATTTGTCAGCCATCGTCGCGTTGTCAGATGGCGGCGTGGCAAATTCAAACTGTGACGTCAGCAAATTCAGCATCCGTTCCTGATCCTGAATCGCGGCTCCCTGCTGCTTGGTTTGTGCTTGCATAGCTGTTTGCCAGCGTTGAATCAACTGGGTCCCAAATAAATCCCGAAGTAAATCTTCTTTGGCATTACTGTCGGCATCTAGAAAACGCCGAAAGTCTCCTTGAGGCAGCAGAACAATTTGCCGAAATTGCTTGGCATCAAGATGTAAAATTGCATCAAGCTGGCTTTGGACCTGATTTTTTTTGGTATATTCGGCCACTTGCTTATCAGCATCTGCAATCGCCAATATGGCCTTTGCTTTGACCTCAGTCAGTCCATCACCACGTTTTTTTTGCTGTATCTGTTGCGGCTGGCGCACTACCCGATAATGTTTACCGTCATGATCAAAAGTTAACGTAATTTTAGTCAGATCATGGTGGCTGGCAAAGTTGGACCGCATCTGCATGCCATCGCGTTCCCCTGACGTCTCGCCGTATAACGCATACACTAAGGCATCAAAAATCGTGGTTTTCCCGCTGCCAGTCGGTCCGCTGATTAAGAATAGCGGGGTCGTGCGAAAATCTTCAAAATTAACTGTTTCATCTGCATAGGGTCCGAAAAACTGCATGTGTAATTGTTTAAGTTTCACTGTTTCTGCCCGCTTTCTGCTTCACCAAGTCCCGCTTTGGCCCACTTCAGCTGATCCGCTGTCAGATCTGTTTGCATCATCTCAGCATAAAAATTCTTCAACAAACTCAGCGGATCGAGATCGCGCTGCCGTTGTTTTAACGGTTTTACGGCGGTGACCCCATTTTCACGGCGCAGGCTGATAATCCTTGGGTAAATCTTCCGCAACTGGGCCATGACATTCGGAATCACCTGCGTGTCGGTTAAATCAACGCCAATATAAGCATCGCGGTCCTGCTGGCGATAAAAATCCGGATCAGTCAATTCCGCATAGCTGGCTTTCAACTCAATCAAGTCATGTTGTGGCGTCAACGGAATAAACGTCCGCGCCATCGTGTCAGTATCGACAATGTAGACGCCCTTTTCCTGCTTGGCTTCAGCGACCGCATATTTCAATAAGGCACCACTATACTGAATCTTAGGTTCGGCGTGCAGCGCATTATGATTATGCAAATGACCTAACGCCACATAGTCAAACGCTGCCAAGTCATCAATCGGGACTGCATCCAATCCGCCGACGTTAACCTTTGTTTCCGAAGCGCTATGATCGCTACCGGCAGCAAAAAAATGGCTCACCAAAATATGCCGCATATCGGGTTTAAACTGGGCTTTCATTTTGGCAACAATCGGGCGAATGGCCTGTGCTACATTGGTAATCGTTGCATCCTGAAAATAATCACGGACAGCAAACGGTTCAAAATAAGGTAGTAAGAAAAATTGAGTGTCACCAAGTTCAACTGGGGTAAATGCCTCGGCTAATTGCGTGTTGACGTACATCTTAGTTGTGGAAAACCATGACCGGCCAGTACGTAGGCGGACAGCCGAGTCGTGATTGCCGGAAATCACCAACAATGGATAATTCAGCTTACGATTTAGCGTTACCAGCATATGATCAAGCGTTGCCACCGCGGCCTCACTGGGTAAAGCGCGGTCATATAAATCGCCGGCAATGACAATAGCATCGACTTGTTGCTGCTTGGCAACGGTCACCAATTGTTCAAACACCGCCTGCTGATCTTCCAATAAGTCAAAATCGTTTAGTTTTTTGCCAATATGCCAATCGGCCGTGTGTAGAAATCGCATGTTTACGCCTTTCTTTGTTATCGCTTACTTGTTACAATAATAAGCGTTATAGGAGGAAGAATATGAATACGTTTATCTTTGATATTGACGGCACCTTGCTTGACAACGTTGAAGGTTACCTTTACGGGCTTCAAAAAACTTTACGCCGCCATGGCCGCAAAATCGCCATTGAGGACTTGACTTGGACCAATGGCCGCGCTGGTGTCGATAGTTTAAAAGAGCTAGGCTTCGGTCCAGCAGAAATTCCCGTGGTGCATGAAGAATGGCGCGAAGACTCGAAAGCTTTTCTCAACCATGTCACTTGGTTCCCCAACATGCAAAAAGTCCTAACGCAATTAAGCCGCCACTATAAGCTTGGTCTCGTCACTTCAAAAGACAAACCGCAATTCCTCGAAGAAGATAAGAAGTATCACTTTAGTCCGTATTTTGAAACAGTGGTTGTCGCCGGTGAAGCCAAACGCAACAAACCCTTTGGCGATCCAATTACCTTAGCACGTAACCGGTTAGGCGGCCAACCTGACACGACGGTTTACATCGGTGATACGCCGACTGACGCCCAAGCCGCAGCCGATGCAAAAGTTGCCTTTGCACTCGCGGGGTGGACAACGCCACCATCACCCGCTGTCACGCCACGCATTGCTGTCCTCCAGCAAGCGGATGATTTATTAAAACTTTCAAAGCTTAATTAACGTATGACTGCTACTATATATTACGCGTTTTAACAGTGACACTGCCCCTAATAGTCAAGTTATTACCAATTAATTCTACCAGATAACAACGTAACCACAGTCCTAAGCATGCAAATGTTTGGGGCTTTTTTGCGCTTCTTGAGTTCCGTTCTTGGTCAATTGACGCTAAATGAATCAGTCGTTTGAATCCGTGAAATCATCAACCGATATTTGGCAGGCACCGTATTTCTGTGTGTACCTGTTGTCTTCTGTTTATTCGATTACTAATATGCGGCTATATCTGCATATTTTTATGACGCTTTTTATTTCTTTTTTTATAAAAACACGCGATAAAAATAGTCGTAAACACCGCAACTATGGTCTTGACGAATCATGTGGCCAGTGGTAACTTAAGGACTGTAATAAGAAACAAAATCAAACAACAACGAACATTTTTTTGTGAGGTGAGTCAATGTTAAAAGACGAGCGCTTGCTAACAATCCGTAATTTAGTTGATCGTAAAGGGATTGTGACCGTTAACGAAATTGGTGAAAGTTTAGGCGTTTCAACCATGACTGTGCGACGGGATCTGGAAGAGCTTGCTGAAAGAAATGAGTTAGTCCGTATTCACGGCGGCGCACAAAGTACCCATTTTAAACCGCTAACTGAATTGTCCAGAAATGAGAAGCGGTCCATTCACGTCAACGAAAAGCGTAAAATCGCCGCTACCATTGCTGATATCATCACTTCAGGCGATACGATTTATATCGGGCCCGGCACAACAAATGAACTGATTGCACAGTACCTCAAGAAACCTGACGTCCGGATCATCACCAATAGTCTTCCCGTCTTCCAAAGCTTTCAGGACCGCGCCGATTACTTCTCGTTAAAACTGATCGGCGGCCAGCTCCGCGAACGATCAGGAGCCTTTATCGGAAGCTTGGCAAATGAGATGTTAGCTCACCTCACAACGACCAAAGCATTCATCAGTGTTAACGGTATCGCTGACAATCACATTAGCAACGCCAGCCCCGAAGAAGGTCAAACGCAGCGAATTGCGTTGAACAATGCGGGGATGAAATTTGTTGCTGCGGATCATTTCAAACTTAATCGGCAAGATTTCTACAGTTTCTACGATCTTGACCAAACAGACGGGCTTATCACTGATCCCGGAATCAGCGCTGACGATCGGCAACATTACAACACATATACGCATGTTATTACAGACAAAACAAAAAAAGGAGAATAGATCATGGATGTCATTATTGGTGCAGACAAAGATGGCTTTGCAATGAAAGAACAAGTTAAGAAATATTTGGAGGAACATCAATATCGGGTCGCGGATGTGACGCCTGAACCAGCTGAAGATTTTGTTGAATCTTCACTGGCAGTTACCAAAAAGCTGCTAAACAGTGATGCGCACAAAGCCATCATGTTTGATCGTTACGGTGTCGGTTCTGCCATGGCTTCTAACAAAGTCAAAGGCATGGTTACCGCGGTCGTTGAAGAAGAAAACACTGCCCACATGACGGCTGAACATAATGGCGCCAAGGCAATTGCTATCGGTACCGGCATTACAGGTTATGATCGCGCACTGGTCATCATCCAACGTTATCTGGATACCGAATATGCTGGCGGCCGTCATCAAATCCGGCTCGACATGCTTGAAAAAATGATTTAACGCCGTCTTTCACCCAATATAGAAAGGAAGCTTCACACTTATGATTATTGCTATTGGTAACGATCACATCGTCACGATGCAAAAGATTGAAATTTCAAACATGTTAAAAGACATGGGTTACACAGTTATTGATGAAGGCACCTATGACACGCATCGTACCCACTATCCGATTTATGGTAAGAAAGTCGCCGAAGATGTTGCTGATGGTCGTGCAGATCTCGGTATCGTGATGTGCGGTACAGGTATCGGTATTTCAACAGCCGCAGATAAAAACGAAGGCATCCGCGCGGCCATGTGTGATGATGTCACCTCAGCCGTCTATGCTCGCGAACAGCTAAACGCTAACGTCTTAGGTATCGGTGGCGCAGTTGTCGGCGTTCACCTCATTCAAGATATTGTCAAAGCTTATCTGGATGCCACCTACAAAGAAACGCCTGAAAATAAAAAGTTGATTGATAAGATCGACAACATCGCGAAACCAAATCCTGATCAAAAAGACAACCCGCATTTCTTTGATGCTGAACTCGAAAAGTGGGCTGAAGGCGTCTATCACGACTAATTAAACATTAAAATCCTAGGAGGCATTTTTTACATGACAGTCACCCTTACTGCGGGCCAATTCAAGCATCTGCAAAAACTTTCCGACGAAAATAACGTTATCTCCGCGCTGGCCATTGATCAACGCGGTTCTTTAAAGAAAATGCTTGCAGCTGCAGCGAACAAGCCAGCTGATGAAACCACCATTGTCGATTTCAAGAAAGCGGTTTCTGAAGAACTAACCAAATACGCCAGTTCAATTTTGCTTGATCCGGAATATGGCCTGCCAGCTGCCAAAGTTCGTGCACCACAAGCCGGCTTGCTTCTCTCCTATGAAAAGACCGGCTACGATGCGACTGAACCTGGCCGTTTCCCAGATCTGATTGATAACCAAAGTGCTTTGCGCATCAAGAACGAAGGCGGCGATGCAGTCAAATTCCTGCTATACATTGACCCTGACGAACCTGATAGTATCAACGATCGTAAATATGCGTTTGTTGAGCGGGTTGGTGCTGAAGCTAAGGCTAATGATTTACCACTGTTCCTGGAACTGGTTTCCTATGATGGTACGCTCAACGAGACTGGCACCGCCGCATGGGCTAAGGTTAAGCCGGACAAGGTCATCAAGATCACCAAGGAATTCAGCAAACCGCAGTACAATGTCTCCGTTCTAAAAGTCGAAGTTCCGGTTGATCAGAAGTTTGTTGAAGGCTTCACCGATGAAGGCGTAACCCCGGTTTATACCAAAGAAGAAGCTGCCAAATATTACAAAGCCCAGTCCGATGCAACCGGCTTGCCGTTCATCTTCTTGTCCGCTGGTGTTTCCAACGAATTGTTCCTTGAAGAACTCAAATTCGCTAAGGAATCCGGTTCAACCTTTAACGGTGTGCTTTGCGGCCGGGCAACCTGGAAGCCAGGCGTTAAGCCATTTGCTGCTGAAGGCGAAGCTGCCGGCAAGCAATGGCTGGAAACGAAAGGTAAAGCTAACATCGATCGTTTGAACAAGGTTTTAGCGGATACTGCTACTCCTTGGACGGACAAGGTCAGCCACGAATAGTTCGTGTAAGACCATAAAAGCCGATTCCTTGAGGGGTCGGCTTTTATTAACCGAAAACCGACTAACACAATCACTAATATGACGTTAGCAGGCAACCTGCTCACGTTCACTTTTGGAGGAAAACTCATTATGATCTTAACGGTTACATTAAATCCCTCAATCGACGTTTCCTATCCACTCGATCATCTTAAAATCGACACGGTCAATCGGGTTAAAACCGTTCGCAAAACTGCTGGTGGAAAAGGGTTAAACGTTTCCCGCGTCATTCATCTGCTTGATCATGACATCACGGCCACTGGCTTCATCGGCGGTTATTTTGGCAAATGGCTGGAAAATCAGTTGGATCACGATGGCATTGCCCATAACTTCTTTCCCATTGACGCCGAAACCCGCAGCTCGATTGCGGTATTGCACGATGGCGGCAAACAAACTGAAATTCTCGAAGCAGGCCCAACCATCGCGCCTGAAGATGCAAGTGCCTTCCTAGACCACTTTGATAAGCTACTTGATCAGACCGATTTGTTGACGATTTCCGGCTCAATGCCACAAGGACTTCCTGAAGATTACTACACGCAAATGATCGCCCATGCCGGTGCCAAAAACGTGAAGGTGCTGCTAGACACATCCGGTGCAACCTTGAAATCAGCCCTTGAAGCACCCGTAAAGCCGCTGTTAATCAAGCCTAATGAAGAGGAACTCGCCGGCCTGCTCAATCGTTCGGTGGATAAGACTGATTACGCAACCTTGAAACAAGCTCTCACTGATCCGATTTTTGACGGCGTAGATTGGATCGTTGTTTCATTAGGGTCAGCCGGTGCTTTTGTTAAACATCAAGATAAGTTCTACCACGCCGCGATTCCTAAGATTCAGGTTGTCAATCCCGTTGGCTCAGGGGACTCAACACTTGCCGGTCTGGCAATTGGCATTCATGATGGCAAGTCCGATGAAGACATTATGAAAACCGCAATGACAACCGGCATGCTCAACACCATGGAAGCAGAAACCGGTTTTGTCAACCCCGCCAAGTTTGCCGAGTATTTTGCTAAAGTCACCATTGAAACTTATTAAACCAGGAAAGAAGCAATCAAATGTCAACTTTCGAAAAGATTCAAGCTCTGAATCCGGATAAGACGATCTATCAGTTAACCGATTCAGCGTTTTCCGATTACGGGGTCACCTGTACACAGTATGACGTCAGCGAACTCCAACAGTTCATGGATCAGCAAGTCCCCATCCCCGCTCCGACTGCTGCCAATCGCTATATTCCTTCCAACCCCGCAATGGAAAAGCTCCCGGTGGTCCAACAGATTGGTCGTGATGTTTTTGCCGGTCTGCCAATCGAAGCCGGTGAATGTGCCGGACACGCCGAGGCTTTGACAGCAGTCGAATTTCACCAAGGCAGCGAGGTGAATGTTTTCTTCACCGATGTCGTGATGGTGATCGGTAAACGCGGGCAGATGCATGATGGTCAATTTAACGCGGAAAAGGACGCTAAGCTATTCTTCGTCCCTGCTGGCACTGTGGTCGAATTCTTCAGTGACACTTTGCATTACAGTCCCTGTGAGGCTCATGCAAGCGGATTTAAATTTATTGTCATGTTAATTCGCGGTAGCAATCAACCGTTACCAGTCGGCTATCACACCGACAACCCATTGATTGTTAAGCAAAACAAGTTCCAAGTCGTTCATGCCAGCCGCACCGACAAGATCAATCAAGGCATCAAAGTCGGCGTTACTGGCAAGCTAGTCACTGTCAATCACCTAGATTAAAACACAACCAAAACGGCCGAAAACGCCACGTTTCAGATAACACAGCTAAAGTTCGACCAAGTCAATCTTGCTTGGAGGCATCAAAATGGTAACACCAGAAGTTCTTAAAGATGAATCACCGTTGAGTCGTTCCTTACAAACCGAACACTATAACGGTGCTGTAGCAGTTGTTTCCCCCGATAAAGAATTAGCAGCAGACGCGCAGGGGTTTTCCCATATTGACATGAAGGTACCGTTTGCATCCCATACAATAAGCGGTGCCGGAACTGTCACCCAACAGTTCTTCGGTGTTTTGCTCATGCAGTTTGTTGAAGCCGGCACCGTCAAGCTAACTGACAAACTGTCTAAGTATATTCCGGAGTATCAACAGGCCGAGCAAATAACCTTAGCGCAACTAGCCACCATGCAAAGCGGAATTCCAGATTATCTAACTTTGATGGCTGCACCATTTAAAGCCAACGCTCCCGACACACTGCCGGCCGAACGGTTAGCGCTGCAAATCAATCAACATACCAGTCAAAACATGGATTTAGCCAAGGTACTGGCTGTGGTTGATGATCTACCCCTGAACTTTAAACCCGGCAGCAAAACCGCGTACAGCAGCACGAACGCACTGCTGTTGGGCGAAGTTCTAGATCGCGTGACGAATGAACGGCCACTTGAGGCGATCTTAAAAGCACAAATCTATGATCCGCTGAACTTAACCAATACGAAACTTGGCACAGCCCACGCATTTGCAGAAAGTTATCATTGGATAGCCGGCAATCCCAATGTGGCTGGTAAAGGTAATGAAAACCAAGCCGATCGCGGACTCGTCACAACGGTTGCCGACTTAGAAAAATTTGCCCAAGCAGTTTTGACAGGTCAACTACTAACCGCGGCCAGTTGGAAGACGATCTTTAAAGCCGCCGAAGCTGGATACGGCTATGGCTGGTACAAGCTGGCAGACGGATGGCTCGGTAACAGCGGCAGCGTTCTAGGCTACACTGGCCTGCTGGGCATTAATCAAGCACAAAAGAAAGCTGTTGTCGGTTTGACCAATGTACTTAAGCCTCAAGCAACCATGGATCAATTCTTTAAGCGAATTTACACTGCTGCCGTTAAACTTTGACTGCTAAAGTCAACTTAAAACTTCCGATTTATTAAACAATGTACGGAAGATTCATATTAGACGCGAAGGACGAAAGCCGTTTACTGGTCTCGATTAGTAAACCACTATCGCCCTTCATTTTATGCGATGTCAACGCGAAACGTGCTCATGTATGTTCTTTTTTGTTTGTTATCGTTCATTTTGTCTAGTTTTAGCGCTTCAATTAAGCTATAATAGAGGTAGGATAAGATTAATGGAGGTCCTTTTTGATGACAAATCGTAAAAAAAGTTACCTAATTTGGCTCGGCATCGTCACACTTGTCACCATTTTAAACGGCATTTTCAAGAATACATTCACCCAGGTAGCGGTCATGGTAACTGCTTGCTATGCACTTTATCAGTTACTCAAAATTGACAACGTTTTTGATCGTAAAAAACGGCGAGCACATCGGATGAATCAAAAATCCACGAACTAAAACTTGTCGATAATGATATGCCACTATGAACTATCATCCACCCCTCAAAAAGACGGACAGATTTCAACTCGAAATCTGTCCGTCTTTTTCTCTCTGTTGCTTGAACACTCAAGCTGGCCGCCAGCCACGCGTTAGTATTGACCTTCAAGCTATTCCATTACTGGTATCATTTCAGCATGCATCCATCCATGCTCAATTTTGGCGAGGTTTAGTCTTCTTATTGGACTCAACTTTCTTTGTTATCACATCAGCGACCTTAAGCGTTAGTAAGTAACCGATTAGGCGGATATAGGCTGCCACATTAAGATCAATCTTAGTAGCAAGTTCCGTCAACTCAGCGCCCACTAGTCCGACACAAATAAAAACAAGCCATGATTTGAGAAATGCTAGTCTCTGCAAGTATCTCCACGCCCTCACCATTTTAGGATTCCAAAATTCGAATTGGTTGATTTTTACTATACACCCGGTTTACGAATATTTATATGCCAAATTATTTTAAAGCTTTTATAGCAAAACAGCCCTAGACCGCATCGTCTAGAGCTGTTTATAGCACAATCACCATCAATGATACCTAACAGAATGGTTTAAATGCTTCATCATTAATCTGCTGAATTAGCAGCGGCATGGGTTGCGACAAATTTAACATCATCAGCAACCTCTTTACCCTCATCAGAGTACTTCTGATTCCGTTTCATCATTTCATGACGATACCAGAAGAACAATGCAGTGTAAGCAATTAATGCCAACGCAGCATACACAATCATCATCATTTCGCCCTTAGAAGCTTTACCAACCAAAACAGCAATGAACTGTTCAATCGGGCCTTCCTTGGTTGACGAAGAGATTAACCCAGTGGCAGGAATACCACTCGCATGTAAAGCACGTGCCGTGTGGGTAATGAATGGTGCTGAAAGTGTACCGGCCCACAAGAACAGTGGCAGTTCGATAGCACCAATAACAATCATTCGAATAATCTTACCACGCGTAACCACCAACAGCGCTGGGGTAACACCCATTGCAATGATCCCACCTAAAGGCAAGATCCCGTTACCAGGCAATACCAAAGCTTCCAGCAACATGATTGGTGCTAAAACGTTAGCTGCAGCCCAAATTTCAGCACGACCAGCCAAGAATGGCCAGTCAAGTCCGATATTAAGCATCCGGCCGCCTAAGCGTTTGTTAGCAAAATCCGCAACCCCTTGAGATAGCGGCTCAACCGCTGCGATAAACCACGAACCAATAATACTAAACAGCTCCAAGCAGGTCGCAGCCATAAAGGCCAGCGTCGTAATGGACTTAATATCTTGATGGGAAATCAGACCGATAAAGATCCCCAGATAAATCCCAATGGCAAAACGACTGCCCCAGAATCCGATCTTTTCATTTAGCTTTGCCGCATCGAAGTCATATTTATCCAACCATGGGAACAATTTGTCAAACAACTTATCAAACACCATGATCACAGGATTCATCATGTAGTTTAAATGCGTTGTCGTCATCGGGTTCTCCCAGTCGTCCAACAAGTCATTGAAAGTCGGCTTCATCAAATCGGAATTGATAATTTTTAAAACGCCAATGAAGATAACCAACACGGTAGCAACAAAAAGGTTAGCACCAAAATAAATAGCCAATAGACCTGTAAATGACAAATGCCAGATATCAAAAATATCGACATCTAATGTGTTGGTTCGATTCAGGAACAGTAAAATCAAATTAACAATAACCAGAATTGCCAAGAAGAATAATGTATACGGTGAACCCCAAGTAATCGTTGCTAACGGCGCCCACCCTAAGTCAGTAATTGAAAGGTTAATGAATGATTCAATAATAAAAAACAAGTCCCCATAAACAGCCAAACCGGTAACAGGTGACGTATCAAGCGAATAAATAGCGGCGATTTTGTCTTTTGCATTCGCGTTTGCCTGATGAGATACCAACTCGTCAATCCAACAATAATTGCCATACACGGTTGCCAATTAGTGATGACGACACCGCTTCTGGAACTGATCAAAACAGGAAACACCGGTAAAAAAGCTGGCGCAAAATCAAACTTATTAACCGGCCAGTTGTACCAAATATAAATCGCGTTAACTGCCAACCAGACAACCATTATGACGATTCCCTGTACACTGAGTGGCAATTTCAAGAAGCCGTTTTTCATAGCGAACCCCCCACTTTCATGCTGCATCTTTAATCACAGCGGTTAAATATTAGTTCACGAGAATATTTAATTTAAAAGCTTGCTATCGTAATCGCTTTCATTTCCTAAAAGTATATATCAGGATAAACCCGCTGCAAAATATAACGGTTTGCATAAACTCAATCTTTTCGATTCCCTAACACCACAACACCCATGCTTCAACAAGCAGAAAGCCAGCACCGATACCCCAGCATACAAAAAAGCCCTTTGAGCATCCCCAAAGAGCCTTTCGTCGTTAACTATTATTCAAACGTCCAAGTATTCGCCAAGGTAAATGGTTCACCTGGCAGCAACGTGATCGCGGATAAATCCGAACCGCTTACTGGCGGATACTGGCATTCAAGTGCTACCCCATCAAATTGCTTGATGTTATGCGCAACGCCTGTACCATCGAAATGATTGGCTGTATACACAACCACGCTTGGTGCAGTGGTGACAAGTGTCATCGTGTGATTTTTAGTTTGCAGCTTGGCGGCTAGTGCTTTGCCGTTTTTTAGGAGGAACGGGTGATTAATGCCACGTTCAGATGTAATTTGATCGGCACGCGTATGGATGACATCGCCCAGTTTTTGCCCGTTGCGAAAATCCAATACAGTACCCGCCACCGGTTGCCAGCCTTGATCCGGAAGATGTTCGGCGTCCAAGGGCTTATAGGTATCTGCTGGAATTGTCAGTACGGTTTCATCAATCGTAGCTGGTTGATCCAGTGCAAAATAAGTATGGTTGGTTGGATTAAACAGCGTCTCATCATCACTCAATGCATCAACGCGATATTGCAAAGCATTCGCGTTTGTCAGCGTGTAAGTCACCTGTAATTTAAGATTGCCGGGATAACCGTTGTGTCCGGCCGGATCGACAAAAGTAAAGCTCGCACTCGCCGTCGTTGCAGTTTGCTCGGTGCGAAAATTGTAAACTTGACGATCAAGCCCATCATCTCCGCCATGAATATGGTTCTTGCCTTCATTCATCGGCAAATCGACTTTAACGTCACCGTGTTGCCAAACGTGGCCCCGAATTCGCCCGACAATCCGGCCAACCGTACCGCCAAGAAAATTACGTTCTTTTGAATAATCTTCGCGTGTTGGTAATGACAGCACCATGTTGTGGAGACCATCTGCTTCCGGTAAAAGCACCTTCTCCAACGTTGCACCATAATTTAACAGCTTTACTACCATACCTTGGTCGTTGGTGAGGGTTAATTCATAAAGATTTTGTCCCTGATACTGACCATATTGCTCAACTGAAACGTCCATCATAACCTCCTTATGTCATGGTTCCCGGATTGTGTACAGCCATCTTGCGGTATCATCTGACAGCTGGTGCCACCTACAAACTGCTGGCGCGCATAATCAACTCGCTTTTGAAATTAACCTGTCGTGGAACCCGTTTAGCATCATTCAAGCGCGCCTGTAGCAACTCAACTGCAGTTTGACCCATCTGATCGGTCGCTGCATGCACAGTCGATAACGGGGGCGTTGTAAACTTAGCCACGGCAACATCATTAAAACTGATGACCGAAACACGCTGCGGTACCGAAATGTTAGCTTCATTAAGCGCCCGCAAAGCACCCACCGCCATGGTGTCATTAGCAATGATAAATGCGTGTGGCAACCGCTCACCTAGTTTTTCGATGGCCTGTCGCATTAACCGATAACCGGAATCCGGGGTAAATTCACCGATCAATCGAAACTCGGCATGATCGATTCCGGCAGCTTTAGTCACACGATCAAATGTCGCGGTCCGAACATCCTGAAACTGTTCGCGTCCACTGCGGCTCGTTTCCAATCCGCCAAGAAAACCAATATCATCAATGCCGACCTTCTGAAAATGATCAATGATCTGGGCAATTGGGCCAGCATAATCGCCGGTAACGGAATCGCAATCAAACGCCAGCATATTCTGATCAACAAACACAATCGGCAACCCTAACGCCTTAATTTCGGCAACCTCACCTGCATCGTACTTGCCAAGTGCAATGATACCCTGAACATTTGCAACACTTTCCGCGTTTAATTGCTCCAGGTGCAGATTTTGCACATGATAACCAATGGATGCGGCCCTGGCTTCAATAGCGTACTGAATCTGCAGATAATAGAGGTCATTAAGCTCCTCTTGTTCACTCCGCCACTGAATCAGAGCCACCGTTGTTTGAGTAGCAACGCGTTTGCGGCGACGGGGTTTATACGCTAACTTCTCGGCTGTTTTTAGAACCCGTTGGCGTGTTTCCGGCGTTACTGCCAGTGTAGCGTCATAATTCAAAATCCGCGAAACTGTAGCGATCGACACCCCCGCCGCCTTCGCAATATCCGTAATCGTGGTCATCGATTCCCTCCGTTTCCCTGACCATTAACAATAACCAGCAACTATAGCGAGCGACAGAAGCGGCCAAATGCCTCTTGCCCGATCTTGTCACGTTTAAAGACGCCGGCATCTTCCAATACCCGGGCGAAGACTTTTCCGACTGCTTCTTGCAACTGACTTTCCGCATTTTCCGGTGTCCAATTGTAAGCCACTTTCAGCTGATCTGCCCAAGTCTTATGCATTGGCTTCATCTCATTAGCCTCGCCTAAGAGATACTTCTTAACTTCTGCTAATTCAGACTTAAGCCGCGCTGGCAAAATCGCCCGACCCATGACTTCAATTAAGCCAATGTTTTCTTTCTTAATATGTTGAACATCCTGATGCGGGTGGAAAATACCATCCGGATACTGTTCGCTCGTTTGATTATCCCGCAAAACCAGATCCAGTTGATACTCTGACCCCACGCGCCGGGCGATTGGCGTCACCGTATGATGCGGCTTACCCTCCACAAAAGCACGAACATTAACCGCTTCGTCAGTATACTGATTCCAAACCTGCCGGATGTGTTCAGCCGCATTGATCAATTCTTCGCGGTCGGCACTGACCAGCCGAATCACACTCATCGGCCATTTCACAATGCCGGCAAAAACATGCGGATGCCCACTGATCTCAATTTGCGTTTCGATCGGCGCTTTCGCCATCGGAAATGTGTGCCGTCCACCTTGATAATGCTCATGAGCAAGCATCGAGCCGCCGACAATTGGCAGATCCGCGTTTGACCCAACAAAATAGTCTGGAAACATGGCAACAATGTCGAGCAAGTTGGTAAAAGTACTTTGGTCAATCACCATGGGCTCGTGAATAGCGTCCAAAAAGATCGCATGTTCATTAAAATACGCATAAGGCGAATATTGAAAGCCCCAGGTTTTACCGCCTAACAAGAAACGGATAATCCGGTGGTTAGTACGTGCGGCAAAATTACTTCGGCCAGCATACCCTTCTGTCTGCAAGCAAAGTGCACACGCCGGATAACCCGATTGCGCATGGGCAGCGGCGGCAATATCTTTAGGATCCTTTTCCGGTTTGGATAGGTTGATCGTGATTTCAAGATCGCCATACTCGGTTTTTGCAGGAAAGACCAGATTTTTAGCAATGGCCCGCGTTTGAATATAATTGTTTGCTCGACTTAGCGCGAAGAACCAATCTGTGGCTGCACGCGGTCCTGCCTGATATTTATCCCAGAACAACTGATTGATCCGGCTTGGCGTTGGCGTGGCAAAATCCATTAATTGGGCTTCAAGGATTTGGCGTGCAGCCTGTGAATCCGCAATTTTACCGTTCGTTTGCGCGGCTTTGACCATTAAATCCAGATTATTCAGCGGGTCCGGATCACCTGGCAGTTCAAGCGCCGCATCACCGATTAAATTAAGCAACTTATTGGTTAAATAAACCGAATCCATCTGCGTGTAATCAGGATTCAGCTTGATAATGGTCTCAATGTGATTGCTAATTGCCGTCAATTACGGTCACCGAAGCCTTCCGGATGATTTTCATGCCAGTTCCAAGCCGTTTCGATAATTTTATCAATGTCATCGTAGTTTGGCTTCCATCCCAGAATATCGCGAGCCTTCTCTGAACTGGCAACCAAAGTGCTAGGATCACCGGCACGCCGCGGACCAACCGTTGCCGGAATCTTTTGACCGGTAACTTTACGCGCAGCATTGAGAATTTCCATGTTTGAAAAGCCATGAGCAGAGCCAATATTAAATGCAGATGACGGATTGCCGGCATTCAAATATTTCAGTGCCAAAACATGTGCGTCGGCCAAATCAACAACATGCACATAATCGCGCACATTGGTACCATCCTTGGTTGGGTAATCATCACCGTAAATCTGCAAGCCTGTGCGGGTACCTGCAGCCACCTGCAAGATAATCGGAATCAAGTGGGTTTCCGGATGATGGTCTTCACCAATGGACCCATCTGGCATTGCCCCAGCCACATTAAAGTAACGCAAAGCAACAAACTTCAAACCATAAGCAATGTCAGCCCAATGCATGATCTTTTCCATGGCCAGCTTACTTTCACCATACGGGTTAGTTGGCACTTGCGGATCGGTTTCCTTGATCGGCACTTGTTTAGGTTCGCCGTACGTGGCAGCGGTTGATGAGAAGACAATCTTCTTGATGCCAAACTGATTCATGGCTTCAAGCAAGGTAATCATGCCACCTGTGTTATTGTCAAAATACTTCAGCGGATCTTTCATCGACTCCGGTACAATCGAAAATGCCGCAAAGTGCACAATCCCGTCAATCTTTTCCTGGCTAAAAACCTGACTCAAAAAATGGTAATCGCGAATGTCCCCTTGATAAAACCGGGCACGTGGATCAACCGCCTTACGATGACCGGTAATCAGATTATCCAAGACGATGACATCTTCTCCATCTGCCAGTAACTGCTTAACTGTGTGTGAACCGATGTACCCCGCGCCGCCTAAAACTGCAATCGTCATATTAAAAATCGCTCCTTTGAATGTTTGTGATGCGTTTACTTAAGCCGAACATTTGGCCTTTTTGCCTCAATCCAATTGCTTAGCACCATCGGCAATGTCCGCTACGTAAAAGTGAGCGTCATACCCGATCTTTTCAGTATAAGCTTTACCAACGTTACTAATAAAGTCCTCAACGTCTGCACTGTTGACAATAGCGATAGCACAACCGCCAAAACCGGCACCAGTCATGCGCGCCCCCAACACACCACGTTGCTTCAAAGCATTGGTAACCAAGGTGTCCAACTCAATTCCGGTCACTTCATAATCAAAAGCCAAGGAGACGCCTGACGCAGAAACTAATTTGCCAAAGGTTTTAAGATCTCCTGACTGCAGTGCTTTAGCAGCCGTTAACGTACGTTGATTTTCAAATACCGCATGCCGGGCACGCTTAATCAATGTCTCGTCGTAGATCAAATAAGTATTTTCATCAAATTCATCTTCCGTTAGCTGCCCAAGACTCTTGACATCAATGCCTTTTTGCAACATCGCCAAGGCTTTCTCACATTCGCTGCGCCGTTCGTTATATTTAGAATCGGTTAATTCACGCCGCTTGTTGGTATTCATGATGACAATCACATTGTCGCCCATTTCTACCGGCAAATATTCATACTTCATGGTGTTGGTATCCAGCAAAGTTGCCTGGTTTGCCCGTCCCATTTCGATCGCAAACTGATCCATGATCCCGGAATTGACGCCAATATAATCATTTTCGACTTTAACCCCGAACTTAACCAAGTCCAGCGGTGCAAAACTACCATCGAATAAGTTGTTCAAAATCGTGCCTACCAGCATTTCCAGAGAAGCAGAACTTGATAGCCCGGCACCATCCGGTAAGTTACCGTTGATATAAACATTTAAGCCATGCGTATAATTGATACCTGCTGTTTTCATGACCCGCGCCATTCCCTGGAAATAATCCGTCCACAAACCGCGCTTGTCCTGGAAAAGATCAGGGAACGGAATGTCAATAATACCCACTTTAGGGAAATTGGCCGAATACAAACGGAACGCATTGTCATCATTTGCCCCAACCGCTGCATACGTCCCAAGCGAAATCGCACAAGGGAAAACGTGCCCGCCATTGTAATCCGTGTGCTCACCAATCAAATTAATTCGCCCGGGCGCGAAAAAAGTGTGTTCTGCTTGCTTGCCAAATTGCTCCGTAAAGCCTTTCGTGACATCTGTACTGTTCACTGCCAATACCTCCTAATATTTAAAAACGCGTCAATTATTTGTCGATTTTTGTAACCGTTTTTATTTTACTAAAATTAACCCCAAAATGGAAGCGCTATTGTCGAATATTTTTTCAGCTCGTAAATAAGCTTCCAAAACTCCGCTGATTTGTTTGCTGATGTTTTAGTAAAAAATGCAGAAACATCGTCACTATATACAAAAAACATCAGATTATCTCACCTACAATAATCCGATGCTTTTGCTGTTTAATCCGTATGGCAACATGTTTACCAAATCAGACGCTATCACTTGGTCAGTTTTACCACAAGAAGAGCGCGGGTGTTGGGTTTTAGCTTATTGCTTGTCTTCGAGTTGCTTGATACGTTTAAGCATTCGAATCATGTAACGAGACTGATCAATAAGCAGCATGGTGGTCATTAACGTATCTTGCCCATGCACCATGATAAAAGTCACATCCATTTCCGCTCCGCCTGCTTCTTGGCTTAACAATTGCGTCTGTTGATTATGCGCTTCATTAATATCTTTTTGCGCTTCGTCAAGTTTGGCCTCGGCTCCTTCAAAGTCACCCGCTTCTGCAGCATTCAAAGCACGCAAAGCCGCAGTCCGAGCATCTCCTGCATAAGCCACAAGTGCAAACCCAACCATCGAAATCTCTTCTCTCGTCGCCATAATTCAACCTCCATTTTAAAAAAGTGAGCGCGAGCCGGCGCGCTTAGGGATCGGAGTGTAAGCGGCCTGGGCGTGATGGCCGCTCTTTGGCCATTGCGACCCAGGTCCTTACACGCAGATTCCTGCGCCGGGGAGCGCGTTAATATGAGCGCGGGCCGGCGCGGGTAGGGATCGGAGTGTAAGCGGCCTCGGGCGAAATGGCCCGCTCTTGGCCAGTGCGTTCGAGGTCCTTACACGCAGATTCCTGCGCCGGGGAGCGCGTTAATGTGAGCGCGAGCCGGTGCGCTTATTCGGGAATCACATGCGTTTGGCTAACTTGTTTTAACCATTCGGCACTTTGCTTGACATAACGTTTTTGCGTCGGAAAGTCGACGAAAAACAATCCGTACCGTTTGCTATAACCATTTGTCCAGGAAAACTGATCCTGCAGTGACCAGACAAAGTAGCCTTTTACATTCGCGCCAGCCTGAATCGCATCTGCAATGGCACTTAAATATTTTTTCAAATAATCAATGCGTTTGGGATCCGCGATGACCGTATTTGGCGTCACTTCTGCTGGTAAGGATTCTTTCAATCCAATACCGTTTTCGGTGACATAGATGGCTGGTACTAACGGATAATCTCGATGAATCCGCATCAACATGTCATACATACCACGCGGATAGATGGACCAGTCCCAATCCGTTGTCTCAATCCCGGCCGGTTTCTTCTCTTCACCGATACCGTGAAGGCGGGCAACTGACGATCCCTTTGAGCCATCACCATTATGAATCGTTTCCGACTTGCCGTGATAAGCGCGCAGCCATTTGCTGAAGTAGTTGTTAACTCCAACAAAATCAAGCTGGTGTGCCGCCTTCTTAATAGCCGCCATCTCTTCGTCGGTACGCTTAAACATCGGTTGTTGATTTGCTGCCAGAATTTCTTTGATCAAAGCCAAGGTCTTAGGGGCGTAATCTCCTGCCAGTGTGCCATCTAAATACAGCCGATTTTCCAACGCATCCTGTAAATCAGCGGCATGCTAATCTTCCGACGAATCACTATATGGATAAGGTGTCTGCAAGGCATGCACGATACCGATTTCACCATCTAGCCCCATCGACTTGTACAAATTAACAATACGCGCATGGGCAACGATTTGATTATGTTCGGCCTGAAATGTTTTATCAAAATGACCGGTTTCCGCTGGGGGAAAAGTGCCGCTCGTATATTGTTGCACTGCCATGGACGTTGGTTCATTGATCGTAATCCAGTGTTTGATTTCCGGAAATTCCTCGAAGCAAAACCGCGCGTACTCGACAAAATCTTCCAGCATTTCTTGACTCAGCCAGTCACCAATCGCGTGTAACCGTTCTGGTGTATCAAAATGATGCAACGTTACAAACGGGATAAGATGATGCTTGGCACAGGCAGCAAAGAGCCGATGATAGAAAGCAACGCCACGAGGTTCCACCGCCCCGGCACCATCCGGAAAAATTCGCGACCAGGCAATTGAAAGCCGTATTACTTGATGACCATATGCTTCTGCTAACGCCAAATCCTCATCATAGCGATGATAAAAATCAGCGGCGGGGTCAGGACTAAACCGCCCTTGTTTTTCCAGAAAATCATCCCAAAGAACTCGACCTTTTCCGTCTTCTTTGGTTGCCCCTTCAACTTGGTAAGCAGCAGTTGCGCCACCGATTACAAAGTCCTTGGGTAATTGTTTACGCATGTTTGAACTTCCTCCTATAAAGTATGCAGACGAGTCTGTCTAAGTTGATGAACACCTAAAGATTGGACTCAACAAAATCCAGTGCCATATCGCCGTTGTTTGTCAGTTCAATGTACTGGCGGCCAGTGGTTGTAACCAACTTAACGCCATATTTATCGGTAATCTTTTTCAAATTATCCTTCATACTTTCCATTTGTGGCGCCAGAATGACCATACTCATATCTTTGATCAAGTCCATATCCTGTCCATAAGCCCGAGCCGCGGCGGACAACTTCAACCCCCGCTCCTTAGACAGCTTGTTTAGCGCATTGGCTAAGATGCCACTGGTTCCACCACCGGCACAAAGCACAAGAACGTCAATTTCATTATTTTTGAAGAAACTCTCATCATGCGCTGCCGCTGGTTTTTCATCAGCCATTTCGGATGCTTCGACCTGAACCTCAGCCGTTTGTGGTGCAACCGTATCGGCAGCCAAAACCGCCGTATCCTGTCCTTCAATCACATCTTCTTTAGCTTTTTCTTCGGCTAAAAGCGTTCGATCGTACACGCGAATAAACGGGAAGTAGATAAGGACGTCTAACACAAGTGTCAACAATACAAAGACAAATGCCAGTGGAGCAAAACCGGTTGAAACTAAGATCCCGATTGGTGCCGGTACCGTCCACGGCATGGTGTAGATCATGCTATTCATGCCTAACACACTGACAAAGAACTTAAACAGGCAAACATTCACGATCGGCGTTGCCAAAAACGGAATGAAAAACATCGGATTCATAATAATCGGCATCCCGAAAAGTACCGGCTCGTTAACAGAAAATGTTCCCGGGATAAAAGCCGCTTTCCCGACTGCTTTTAATTGTGCCGAACGCGCCGCAAACAGCATCACGAATGCGACAACCAGAGTCGATCCCGTACCGCCAAAGTTCATAACATAATCCATCGTGTTCATTGCCAACACATGTGAAACATGCTGTCCAGCTTGATATTGCTGGAGATTGGCCGCCGTATTGGCAATCATGATCGGAACAACAGCCGGCTGGACAATTGAAGGCCCCTGAACCCCACAGAACCAGAAGAACGCCATCGCGCCGGCAATCAGCGCCAACCCCAGATAAGAATCGCTGGCCTGGAAGAGTGGTGACAATACTTGAATAATCCAGCGCGGCAGGATCGTTCCCGTTGCTGCTTTAAACCCAACGCCAAAGAGCCAAAAAGCACTAACAGATAGCCCCATTGGAATTAAATCTTTAAATGACTGGGAGATATTGCCTGGAACCTGTGGCGGCAACTTAATCGTGACGTTGTTTTTAATACAAACGTAGTAAATATTAGGCACAATTAAGCCGACGATATAAGCGCAGATCAAGCCTTGGGTGCCCATGTAGGTTAAATCCACTCCGGTTTTAAGCGGCAAAATCGATAAAATGACAAAGGCGATTTCCGAAGCGACAATGACCGCAACCGGATTGATCTGATTTGTCTTGGGTAATTCCAGATTCTTGCTGTCGGTTAAATTCTTTGCAGTCGTACCGGCAACAAATAATGCCAACAACCCCATTGAGTAGTTGTAAGCAATCATCAGGGTATCGGTCACGTTCTTAGGCCAGTAAAACCCCCAAGCATTAGGAACATAAGCGATCATCATGAAGATACTGGAGAAGATGATGATCGGCATACAGGCAATAAAGCCATCACGGATTGCGGACACATACTTATTCGCCGCAATCGCTTCAAAAATCGGCTTTAGCTTATCGAAAACCTTATTCATGATACTTTCCTCCCGTGAGCGTATGCTGCCCTCCAAGCCAGCAAACGCGTTATGATTTTTTGCCCTGTTTTTGATCGTGGGCAGGCGCTTCGTTAATTAGCCGTTGAATATGAATGATAAAGTATAAGCGTTCGTCTTCACTCATGTTGCGATAAAGCTGATCCTTAATCTCATCAAAAATTTCCGAAGCAATCTGATAAGACCGCGGATAATTTAGCTCTAATTCATTGGCCACCTCGGGCACAATGGCAACAGCATCCGTATTAACACGCTGCAGTCGGTCAATCAGATACTGTAAGTGAATCATGAAGCGATCATAATAATTGCCGTTAGTTTGCGATCTCGTAATGCGATGCCGCTTCAAAACACGTTGCACCAGTTGACTTAATGACGCCTCATTATTCTTGTCAAAGGCCTGCTCGTTGTCGTCTTCACCGCTGGCATTGATAAAATGTAAGGCAAGATTTTTCACTTCGGAAGGTGGAAATGCTACGCCAAGGTTAGCTGCAATGATCTGCAACGCTTGGTTAGCTACGGCATACTCTGCAGGATACTGAATATGAAAATCCGGCACCATCGTCTCTTGATACGTTCCATTCTGATAACGTTTATAGGCTTCGTAAATATGATCGCTTAACGTAATGTAAATATAGTCAAGTACCTTAAGGTGAAATTGTTTTTGCGCAACGTCAATAATTTCATAAGTGGTCGTCACCACGTCGATCGGAATATTGCGAAGTAAAAAGTACAGATTCTGGCGGGAAGTTTCACTTGCAAGGTAGAAAATTTTTTCAATTTGTTTAGCCGGAATCACATCGCCACGCTTCTAAACGCGATCCCCCGTCCCTTAACAACCGCTTGACTATGGTTGTCTAGCTCAACCAACGCCACGTTATTGTTAAAGATCTGATCGATTTTCGGCATCTCATCATCTCCTCACCCAGACATAGAAAAAACCACAAATCACGCGCTACTCTCAGCGTCATGATTTGTGGTCTCGCCTAATTGAATAGTCACAATCCACAATGAATATTCCTATCAACAAACAAATTGTACCACATATAAACAAAATGTAAACGTTTTATTTGAACTTCTTCAGGACCTACTTTAAACTTGATTCTCGCAATGCTTTTCATAATGGTTTTTAAAATTAACTACGCTTGCCTAACAAGGTTTCATAGAAATAAAATAACGACTATGTTGACACAGCCGTTATTTATCATTCAGTTAGGGAGACTCTCCGTTCGTCATTCCAATTACATCTGTCAGGCCCTGTCAAGTAATTATACTTTAACGTTTGCTGCCTTTACCTGCAGTTGCTTTAATTGAGACATTATCTGCAACTTTAAAGGTCACAAAGAAGCCTATCACCCAAATATAACTGGCAACATTAGGATCTATTTTGGTTACTAGCTCTGTTACTATGCAACCAATGGCGCCAATGACGGCAAATATCAATATTCTCTTAACAGTTATAAGTCTAAGTCTTTTCATAGTATTTGCCCTTTTAGCCAGTAATAAGCCCTTGTCAACTCTACTCAAAATAAGGTTAGTAACTCGCTATCCTATACTCAACATAGTTATAGCCAGCAGTTGGGTTGGTCATATCTGCCTCTGTAACAATATAAATTCCTCGACCTTCTTGAGCAGCCTTTTTGAATGGAGTTAAATAATCCGCGAAGATTGCACTATATAACATATACCCACTAAAGTAACTTGATAGATGCAGTGTTTTTATCAAGTCATTGATAAAAAGGTCTATGCCAAACTTAGTCGTATTATCTACTAGTAAAAAGTCAGGGAGATTACCTGCCTCAGAAATTGTTTTGACATCACTCGGACTTATGTATTGAGCAAAATACCATTTATTACCTTTAATATACCCATAATTTGCATTAGGAAGACCATCTGTGATTAATTGAGCAGGCCGTTGGTTAAGACCATTTTCCACCTGTTGATTCGAAGTTCTTTTAACAATATTGATCTGTGAATCTGTAGCAGCTTGAACATCAGCAAGGGGCAGAATTGTTACTGAAAAAGCGAGCGTCAAAACTCCAGCCCACGCAAATGCTTTCTTTTTTGTTTCGACAAAATTATGTCTCATCATCAACAGTCTTTTCAAGAGCACTATCTTTAACATCGATTTTTAATTATCTTATAGACCAATAACATAAATGTCAACCTTTTCATAATATTAGAACAAGTAAGTACCTATTGATATTCATTATTTTCCTTATAACTAGCGAAAATCTCATTAATAAATAATTTTAAAATAACAAACTTGATCGATCCATGAAAGGCTCCACTTGCTATCTGTGCTGTGTTCTTAACCTGAATTTTTCACAGACCAGTTTTGGTATCTCAGTCATTAAAAAATCTTCCTCTGGACAATACTGCAAAAAATAACGCTTCTAAAGCATGCTGTTCTAAAAGTCTGGAAAACCTGATTTCACGTCAGATTTTTATCATTTCAAGGATCTTGTACTTAACGATTGAAAGTTGAATAATTCAGGCTTAATTCTCTCACTTAGAAATTGCTATGTTTATATCTTTTGTCGAAAGCGTTTAAAGCGCCTGATTTAAGCTATTCTAACATGAACATACATGTCCTCATATAAGAATAAAGCGATAGGCGCCAAGCATTTTAATTGACGCCTTCCTAAATCAGACGATAATGATCGAGACGAATGAGCAAGCTGTTAACAATCCGGACAAAATATTGAACGTAACGGCACATCTTTTTCAAGGAGGTCATCATGGCAATTCCTGATTTAACCATTATTGTCCCCACCTATAACTTAGGCCGGTATCTTCCAGCGACTTTAAAGAGCATCCAGCAACAAACCATCGATGTGGAACTTTGGTTAATTGATGATGCTTCAACCGATGAAACTGCCGAAACCGCCGCCGCGTTTGTAAATGGCATCCCCAATTATCACGCAACCGTCTTTTCCCATCACCAAGGTATCGGCGCCGCACGCAATTTTGGCATTGACCATGCGACTGGGCTATTTCTTGCGTTTGTCGATGGTGATGATCTGATTGCACCGGCTTTTGCTGCGACCTTGCTGCGCGGATTTACCCCCGGCGTTGTCGCAACAGCTGTCGGCTATGACTGGTGGCAGCGTAACCGCGGCGGCCCCGATCAATTTCAATTGCTATCACAAGCGGCAATGTTTGAACAGGTCTCGCATCACGGTACCGAAATTGGCGGTTATATTTGGAATAAGGCTTTCCCTCGTGCCAGCTTAAATGCCGGGCATATTCGATATGATGAACGATTACAAATTGCGGAAGATTACTACTTTACTGCTGACTTCGTTGCCCATACGCCCGGCATGTATGCCTACAACCCAACCATTCTCTACACCAAAGTCAACCGTCCCGACAGCACGATGCACCGATTTTCCCCGGCTGATCGGCGCCAGGAAACTCGAATATTTGAACGTATTCTTGAATTAAAAAAATTAATTCAGCCGGACTAGTTGAGGTGAGAAACTGGTTTTGAGCCTGTAATCCCGCGGGTTTGGGCTAGTTCTATATATTCGCACTTTTAAATATTCGCCTTATAGTTAAAATAACTTATTATCTATATAAGTGTACTACTTGCAATCAGCAGCAAAGTCATGTATAACTATTTTAGAAAACGTTTTCATTGTGCGCAATCATATTTTACTGGAGGTAGTTAACCGTGACAAACGAACAGCAGTATATTCTGGCGATTGATGAAGGAACAACCAGCACGCGTACCATCATCATCGATCACAATGGGCAAAAAGTTGCTGATGCCCAGCGCGAATTTCCACAGTATTTTCCACATCCTGGTTGGGTTGAACATAACGCAAATGAAATCTGGAATGCTGCGTTATCCACGATTGCCACAGCGTTTATCGAATCGCATATTCAACCACGCCAAATTGTTGGGATCGGCATTACGAATCAGCGGGAAACAACGGTCGTGTGGGATAAGCAAACCGGGCTGCCCATTTACAACGCCATTGTCTGGCAATCCCGTCAAACCAGCGACATTGCAGATCAACTTAAAGCGGATGGCTATGCTGATCTGGTTCACGATGCCACCGGTTTGCTAATTGATTCCTACTTCTCTGCTACCAAAATTCGCTGGATTCTGGATCATGTACCAGGGGCGCAGGAACGGGCCGAAAATGGTGAACTGCTTTTTGGCACCATTGACACTTGGCTATCATGGAAGCTTTCTGGCGGTGCCATTCATGTCACCGACTACACCAATGCTTCACGAACCATGCTCTTCAATATCCACAAGTTGGATTGGGATGATGAGATCTTACGGATTCTCAACATCCCCAAGCAAATGCTGCCGGAAGTTCGCAGCAATTCAGAAATTTATGGGGATGCAGCAGCCTATCATTTCTTCGGCAGTACCGTTCCCATTGCCGGTATGGTCGGGGATCAGCAAGCAGCATTATTCGGACAGCTGGCTATCGAACCGGGAATGGTCAAAAACACGTATGGCACCGGTGCCTTTATCGTCATGAATACCGGCGATAAGCCAACCTTGTCGAATCATAATCTGCTAACCACCATTGGCTACGGACTCAACGGTAAGATCACTTATGCCTTGGAAGGTTCGGTCTTTGTGGCTGGCAGCGCCATTCAATGGTTACGTGATGCCATGAAACTGATTGAACGTTCAAGCGACTCCGAAGCTGCCGCACTAGCATCCAAGAGTCAAAACGAGGTCTATGTCGTCCCTGCCTTTACTGGTTTAGGTGCTCCTTACTGGGATTCGGACGCACGTGGCGCTATTTTCGGAATTACCCGTGGAACAACTAGGGAAGACTTCATCAAGGCAACGTTACAATCGCTTGCTTATCAATCCCGTGATGTTGTCGACACGATGAACAAGGATACCGGCATGCCGATTCCAGCTCTGCGCGTTGATGGCGGGGCTGCTAATAACGATTACCTCATGCAGTTTCAGGCTGACATCCTTGGTATTCCGATTGAACGCGCCGCCAACCTTGAGACCACTGCCATGGGTGCCGCCTTCTTTGCCGGGCTAGCAACCGGATTCTGGAACAGCACAGATGAACTCCAGAGCATCGTCAAGGTCGGTAAGCGCTTTGAACCGACCATGGACGTTTCGGATCGGGAATCACTTTACGAAGGCTGGAAACAAGCCGTTGCCGCCACCCAGCAGTACAAACACACCACCAAGCAAGACTAATTCATTCTAAAGCACGATCTTATTGCGCCATCATTTATCTTATTTAAAAAGGAGCCTACTCAAAATGGCATTTTCAAAAGAAACCCGCACCCAGACGATTGATCAATTGAAGCAGACCGAACTCGACTTACTCATTGTTGGCGGTGGTATCACCGGTGCCGGCGTTGCGATTCAAGCAGCCGCAAGCGGTTTGAAAACCGGCTTGATTGAAATGCAGGATTTCGCGGAAGGAACTAGTTCCCGCTCGACCAAATTGGTTCATGGCGGCATTCGTTACCTCAAGACGTTTGATGTCGGCGTTGTCGCCGATACCGTTAAAGAACGTGCCGTAGTTCAAGGAATTGCGCCTCACATTCCGCGGCCATTCCCGATGTTGTTGCCGATTTATCAGGAAGCCGGCAGTACTTTTGATATGTTCAGTATCAAAATCGCCATGGATCTCTATGATCGTCTGGCAAACGTTGAAGGTTCCCAATACGCCAACTACACCGTCACCAAAGATGAAATTCTGCAGCGTGAACCGCATTTAGCCGCTGATGGCCTCCAAGGCGGCGTGTACCTCGACTTTGTCAACAACGATGCCCGGCTTGTTATTGAAAACATCAAAGAAGCGGCAGAATTAGGCGGACTGATGGCCAGTCGGGTTCAAGCCATTGGCGTTTTGCATGATGATGGCGGTCAGGTTAATGGCTTACAGGTTAAGGATCTTTTGGATGGCAGTGTTTTCGATATTCATGCCAAACTCGTGATCAATACGACCGGACCTTGGTCTGACAAGTTCAAGGCGTTGGATCAAGCCGAAGATCAAACCCCAACATTGCGGCCAACGAAAGGGGTTCACTTGGTTGTCGATGGTTCTCGACTGCCGGTACCACAGCCAACGTATATGGATACTGGCTTGAACGACGGCCGGATGTTCTTCGTGGTCCCACGGGAAGGCAAGACTTACTTCGGCACCACCGATACCGATTACCATGGCGACTTCAACCATCCGCAAGTCGAACAAGCCGATGTCGATTATCTCTTGAAAGTCATCAACAAGCGCTATCCGCAAAGCCATATCACGCTAGACGACATCGAAGCGAGCTGGGCAGGATTGCGACCGCTGATTGCCAACAACGGCAGCTCCGATTACAACGGCGGCGGTGCCAACACCGGTAAAGTTTCGGATGATTCCTTTGAAGCGTTAATCCGTGTCGTTGATGATTACGAAGACAACCAGGCTACCCGCGCTGACGTTGAACATGCGATCTCCAAACTAGAAACAGCCCACGCCGAAGCTGCTTTGAGCCCATCACAGGTTTCCCGCGGCAGCTCACTTCGCCAAGCCGATGATGGCATGATCACCTTGTCCGGTGGGAAAATCACGGATTATCGAAAAATGGCAGCGGGCGCGCTTGCTTTGATCCGCCGCTTGTTGGCTGAGCATTTTGCAACCGAAACACGGACCGTTGATTCCAAAAAGCTCCAGGTTTCAGGCGGTCATTTTGACCCGACCAACGTTGACGATACGATTGCTTTTTACACGCGGATTGGCATCGATGCCGGCTTGCCGGAAAAAGATGCCGCCGACTTGGCCAATCGCTTCGGTTCAAATGTCAGCCGGGTTGTCACCTACACAGATGGGCAGGCGGCTCCTGGACTCAGCCTTAAGGAAACCATGAGCCTGCGCTATTCGATCAACGAGGAAATGACCTTGACACCAGTGGATTACCTATTGCGGCGGACCAATGCAATTCTCTTCCATGCCGAGACCCTTAATGAGCTTAAACAGCCAGTCGTTGATGAAATGGCACGCTTATTGGGTTGGGATGACGCGACTAAAGCCCAACAATTGGCAGATCTTAATCAGGCCATTCGTGAAAGCCAATTAGCAGATTTGAAGAAGACGCCAGCATCAACCAATCCTGCGTAGAAAGAGGTAGCCATATGTGGACACAAACATTAGGTGAATTCATCGGTACCTTCATCCTGGTACTGCTTGGCGATGGTGTCGTTGCCGGCGTATCGCTGAATAAATCCAAAGCGAATGGTGCCGGCTGGATTGCCATCACACTCGGGTGGGGCTTAGCCGTGACGATGGGCGTTTATGCCGCGGCATTTCTCGGTCCAGCCCACCTTAACCCGGCCGTGACGCTTGCGTTTGCTGCCATCGGTCAATTTCCATGGGCTTGGGTCATGCCATTTGTCGGTGCGCAAATGCTCGGTGCTTTACTGGGAGCGGCAGTTGTGTGGTTGCATTACTATCCGCACTGGGAAGCGACCAACGATCCTGCGACAACGTTAGGCGTTTTTGCAACTGGCCCCGCGATTCGCAGCTATGCGGCCAACTTCATATCCGAATTCATCGGCACGGCTGTCTTGATCTTTGGACTTTTGGCCTTTACTAAGGGAAAATGGACAGACGGACTGAATCCAATCGGCGTCGGCATCTTAATCACCGCTATCGGCCTATCGCTTGGCGGGACGACGGGTTATGCCATTAACCCGGCACGAGACTTGGGACCACGCCTCGCCCACGCCATTTTGCCAATCGCACACAAAGGCGATTCCGACTGGCCTTATGCTTGGGTACCGATATTAGGACCCTTGGCAGGCGGCGTCGTTGGTGCTTTGATCTTCACGGTTTTGCCGTAACCTATCCTTAGAAACTCACAACGTAAGAAAACCGCCAATTCGTCGATAAGTACGAATGGCGGTTTTTTGGTGAGCGCGAACAGGAGCGCTTAGCAATCGGAGTGTAAGTGGCCTCTAGCCTAAATGGCTGGTTTTTGGCCATTTAGGCTAGAGGTTCTTACACAGAGATTGCTGCGACTGTGAGCGCGTTATGGTGTGAGCGCGAACCCACGCGGTTAACACGTTATAGTTGAACCCTACTTCATCAGTCGTGCCACTCGCTCCTGTAAAGCAGGCACAACTTCATCCATAAACCATGGATTGCGATTGACCCAACCATAGTTAAGTGGCGAGGGATGGACAATCGGAAAATACGTCGGTAAGTATGCGCGAAAGTTTTTAACCGTTGCCGTTAACGTCTTTTCCCGGCGCTTGCCTAAGTAATATTTCTGAGCGTATGCGCCAATAACAATGGTCAACTGAATATGAGGCATTAATGCTAACAAGGACGGATGCCATTTTGCGGCGAAATCTTTACGCGGCGGCAAATCTCCGGACTTGCCTTTTCCCGGGTAGTAAAAGTCTAACGGTAAAACAGCAATTTTACCGCTGTGATAAAACTGATCTTTGGTAACGCCCATCCATGTCCGCAGACGATCACCACTTGGATCATTCCAATAGGTTTTGGTTGTCTGGGCTTTGCGTCCCGGCGCCTGGCTTGCGATCAAAATCGTTGCGTCAGGTTCGATGTGATATAACGGATCCCAACCTTGAGCCGTAAAGGTTGCATTAGCCGGATCCTGCCGAATTGCTTCAAAAATCTTGTCGGCCGTTGTCACGCTTGAATCCCTCCTTGCCGATATTTGGGCCATGCTTTGTTGCGTTCGAAATCTGCGGCGAGTTGACGCGCATCTTTAATCAGCGGCTCCGGATAGGCCATTGTTGCCAACAACGCAATCGCATTATGGGAAGTGGCCGGTCCTTGATGCAGTAAGTAATCAAATACGACGCCATCTTTTTGGGTCACTTTTTCCTGAAAATGCCAATTGATGCACTGATCCCCCATAATGTCGGTTAGTTCATTGTCGTGCGTGGCTACCACGACCAAACTTGGATAATGGCTTAACCAGTTGATGACACTGGCCGAGGCCGCAATCCGTTCGACTGTATTGGTGCCTTTTAGGATCTCGTCAATAAACCCATATACCCGCTTGTTTGACGCCACGGCCCTTAACAACCGGTGAATCGCTTTAATTTCCGCGACAAAATAACTATCGCCTTCACTGAGATCATCCCGAACCGCCATGGCTGTCATCACCAATCCCGGCTGCATCGTCAACTTTTCAGCTAAAACCGTATTAATCGTCTGCGCCAAAATGGCATTCACCGCTATGCTTTTAACGTATGTCGATTTCCCTGACGCGTTGGCTCCGGTAATCAAGGCATTTTTGTTCCACGCTACCGGATTGGCAACTGGGTGTTTCAATAGCGGATGCATGATTCCCGTGGCCGTCATGCCGCCTGCAGCAAACGCCGGCTGGCTGCTTTGCGAATGAGCCGTCCGAAAATTGGCAATCGCAATCGCTAACTCTAAATCGCCCAACGCCTGCCACAAAGTCAATGCCTCGTCATGGTGGTGATATAAGCGCGTCAACACATTATTATAAGCAATAAAGCCCAACATAAACATGCTGCTAAAATACTCGGTGATCATGTCGCTTGAGCTGTTATCTCGCGAGCGAAACACAAACGCCAACCGGGTAATCTAATCCCCCGCATCGGTCGAACGGCAGCGCGTAAAGCATCCTGAGTGGGCTGCTGAATTTTAACCAAATGTTCCGCGGTAACAATCGTTCGCACCAAGTAGCCCATCGCCGTTACTTCAGCATCCAAGGCTTCACGTTTTAAAACATAATAGAAAAGATTCACCATCAAGCTCAAGACGCTGATGCTCACCCCAATAGCCGGAAGTACCAGCGCCAGCACCAAGCCGACCAGCGGCAAACTGCCTAACACTTTAAACCGCCAAGCATGCGGCAAAGCGGACTGAGTCGTGGTGCGTAAATAATGCTGGCTGTTGTTAGCAACATCTTCTCCCAGTCCGGCAAATGCCAGCTGCACTTTGAGCCGTTCTTCTGCATGGGTCTGGAAAAAGCTGATCAACGTTTCATTGACATCGGGTTTGCCTAAATCATAGGCCCGCAATTGTGCATAAACCCGCTCGGCACCGACACTGCTCTGAGTCGCATTCAATTGTTTAAACACGTCAAACATATCGAGATCCTGCCAGGTCAAATCATCAATCTGACAATCATGGTTAACCTGCGCTTCATGATCAAGGTACGCCGCTTTTAAATAGCGCTCACTGCCACCACGTTTAACCGGCAGCTTGCCCCAATTCGCAATCAGATCGCGTTTAAGCCTCAGTTGTCGTTGCCCCGTTAAGATAAGGTTGAGCAGCACAATTGCAACAACGAAACCCCCAACACCTAATAAAATCATGACTGGTTGTGTCATGTTGAATTCCTTCCTTTTGCCCTTTGATGCAGCGATACCAGACGTTTACCGGATAAAGTTGCTTACATTATCCCTCACCGTTGCAGAAAAAACAAAAAGCATTGTCTCTCCACCCGGGAGCAACAATGCTTTTCATTAACAATTTCGCTTAATGCTCAGATGCCGGATAAATCGCCGCCACCTGTGCCTGGGCAGTTTCGTGTTGCATGAATTCGTCGTAACTTGTGTCGGCGCGGTCGACTACACCCAGCGGCCCGACTTCAATAATATGGTCAGCGATCGTTTGAATAAATTGATGATCGTGACTGGTAAAGATCAAGGAGCCAGTGAAATCAATCAACGCGTCATTCAGACTCGTAATACTTTCCAAATCAAGATGATTCGTGGGATCGTCCATAATGAGCACATTGGCCTTGCTCAACATCATTTTGGCCAGGTATGAGCGTACCTTTTCGCCGCCAGATAAAACGTTAAGCTGCTTGAGTACCTCGTCGCCAGAGAAAAGCATCCGTCCCAGAAAACCGCGCAGGAAAGTGTTGTCCTGTTCTTCTTGCGGGGCAAACTGACGCAACCAATCCAAAATATTAAGTTCCGGATGGTCAAACTCCGGATTCAGGTCTTTAGGCATCGAGGCTCGACTGGTCGTCACACCCCAGATAATCGTTCCGCTATCCGGCTCCAGTTCGCCAGCCAGCAACTGCATTAAAACGGTAGCCGTCACGTCATTGCGGCTAATAATGCCGGTTTTGTCACCGGGGCGCAAAATGAAGCTCACATTTTGCAACACCGGCTGGCCATCAATCGTTTTGGAAACATTTTCGACCCGTAATAAGTCGTTACCGATGGCGCGTTCAGGTTCAAACTTGATATACGGATACTTACGCGAACTGGGACGGATATCGTCCAATGTAATTTTTTCAAGTTGCTTCTTGCGCGATGTGGCTTGCTTGGATTTAGACGCATTCGCTGAAAAACGGGCAACGAATTCTTGCAGCTGTTTAATCTGCTCTTCTTTTTTGGCATTGGCCTGACTTTGCAGTTGCAAGGCCAATTCCGAGCTCTGCTTCCAGAAGTCATAATTACCGACATACAATTCAATCTTGCCAAAATCAACATCACACATCATGGTACAAACCGCATTCAGGAAATGCCGGTCATGGGAAACCACTAAAACGGTGTGTTCATAGTCAGCCAAAAAGTCTTCCAGCCAACTAATCGCCTGCGGATCAAGCCCGTTTGTCGGTTCATCCAGCAACAACACATCCGGCTTACCGAAAAGCGCTTGGGCGAGCAAAACTTTGACCTTCTCACCTTCAGGCAAATCAGCCATGAGCTTCTGGTGTTCACTTTCGCTAATCCCCAACGACTGCAAAAGCTGCGAGGCATCACTTTCGGCATTCCAACCGTCCATTTCCGCAAACTCGCCTTCCAGTTCGGCTGCCTTATTACCATCCGCTTCAGAAAAGTCCGGCTTGGCATACAAGGCATCTTTTTCGGTCATCACTTGATACAAGCGTTCCCACCCTTGCAAAACCGTATTCATCACCGTTTGATCATCAAAGGCAAAGTGATCCTGCTTCAGGCTACTCATCCGCTCATTCGGTGACAAACTCACGGTCCCGGTTGTCGGTGTTAATTCGCCTTCAAGAATCTTGAGAAAAGTCGATTTCCCCGCCCCATTGGCACCAATAATGCCATAGCAATTGCCAGGGGTAAATTTCAAATTAACGTCTTCGTAAAGTTTCCGATCCGAGAACGTCATCGAAACATTATTTACTGTGAGCAATTTCATACCTCGCTTAAAAGATTTCTACATATATTAGCAGATATTGAGGGAATTCACAAATGTAGCGTGAGCGCGAACCGGCGCGCTTAGGGACCGGAGTGTAAGCGGCCTTGGGCGTGATGGCCGGTTTTTGGCCATTGCGACCAAGGTCCTTACATGCAGGTCCCTGCGCCGGTGAGCGCGTTATGGGCATAAACCAGAACATAAGCGGCCTTGGACGTGATGGCCGGTTTTTGGCCATTGCGACCAAGGTCCTTACACGCAGATCCCTGCGCCGGTGAGCGCGTTATGAGCATAAACTAGAACATAAGTGGCCTCAGACGTGACGACCAGAGCTTTGGCCATCGCACTTAAGGTCCTTACACGCAGGTACCTGCAATTATAAACACCTTTAAAGTGTGAACCAGAACATCTACAACCTAAGAATTCAAGCGGTGACACGGTGTCACCCGCTTTTTACCTTTTCTTTTGCGTAATCTAATAATCGAATGAACAAATTACCAAATCCACCGAAAAACACCCTGCCCCGCAAAGTCAGACTTGTGTTAACCTCAAACCATATCTTTTCCACGACAATCGCCATCTGGAGGAACCTATGAACAACTTAGTCACATTGATGCTGATCCTTGCTGGCATAACGCTGCTGTTATTACGCAATGGCACTAAACGCCAACGCCGCGCCAACCGTAAACTTGCAATCACTCTTTTGCTAGTTGGCATTGCGAGTGGCGGTTACACTTATACGCAACAACACCCGCAAACCAATTGGCTGCCAGCTTTAACTAGTAGTAGCAGTAGTAGCACATCAACCGCCAAAACCGGCACGTCACAGCAACCGGTTAAGCAATTAGCACAACTTACCGAAAACGGTCAGCCAGAAATCACAATCAACAATAATGATCCCGGTTTTACGCAATCCGAGCTGACTACCAGCAACGGACCATGGACGCGTTTTAGCGACTTGGATTCTTTAAACCGCGTCGGTACCGCGAATGCCCTTTTAAACCAAAGCATCATGCCCAAAGTAAAACGCGAGCCTTTGACTTGGAATCCGACTGGCTGGCATAACAAGAAAGTTCATGGTGAATGGCTCTATAACCGCAGTCATTTGATCGGTTTTCAGTTATCCGGCGAGAATAATAATCCCAAAAATCTGATGACAGGCACACGTCAACTCAACTCACCTTTAATGCAGGCACATGAAGATGACATTGCGCATTATCTCAAACAATCCCCTCAACACTTTGTCCGCTATGAAGTCACCCCGGTTTTTCGCGGCGATGAACGCCTAGCCCGCGGTGTGGCCATGCGGGCGCAAAGTATTGGCGATAACACGATTCGCTTTAATGTGTATATCTTCAATGTCCAGCCTGGCGTCACCCTCAATTACAGCGATGGAACCAGTCAGATCAATTAAACAGCTTAAAACTCAATTGAAATAATGTTGGGATTATCTGCATAAAACATCAACAAACGTCGCATATCCTCATTGGCTTTACTTTCAACATGCAACGTCATCTTCACTTCATCACCTTCATGTTTAATCGAAACGTTTAGGACCTTAATGTGATACTTACCCAGTGTTTGTCGCATGTGTTCCATATCGAACCCTTCATTACGAATGCGAATGGTCAAAATGCCATTATCGCCACCTGGTAACCACCGATAATGATGATGCAGCAACACCTGAATACACAGAACCAAAACAGTTGCGGACAAGCCGATAATATAAAGCTTGGCGCCGATTGCCATCCCCACTGCAGCCGTCGTCCAGACACCAGCAGCCGTGGTTAAGCCATTGACATTATTGTGCCGCACTAAAATCGCACCGGCACCCAGAAAACTGACCCCACTGACAATTTGCGCTGCCACCCGGGATGGATCCAGTGCCATATTTTTCAAATTTAAGATATCAAAGAAACCGTATTTAGATACGATCATAATCAACGCAGAACCTAGCGCCACAATCATATGTGTCCGAATGCCGGCGTTTTTGAAACGGTTTTTGCGTTCATAACCAATGGCAAAACCGCAAAACGCCGCGACCAACAACCGGACGACTAATTCAACCTGATTCAGTATTGTCATCGTTAAAAATCACAACCTTTATGATTACTTTACCACCTAGCTATGTCGATTTGATGAAAATTACGTAAAAGGACAGCTTACAATTAAAACACATACGGCTCATGACGCCTTCCAGCCACACTGATAACAACACCTTCTAACACCTCACGTGAGCCATCAACAGTCGCATGCAACGATCGCGTTTTTTCATCTAATATATTAGCAGAACCGGCGATGAAAAGGATTGCATTCCGGCACGGCTATGCTAAACTGTTTCTAGGTTAGAATGATTCTAGTTTGGAGGCAGAAATATGACCATTGATTTACGGGACGTTCAAGATGTTTACAAGGATGCAGGCTCAGACATTATCTTTGCCACGTTTGATCTAAAACGACAAGACCCCGCTAGTGACAAGGCAATGATTGCCGACTTGGCGGAGCATCTGCCAGCTTTTATCAACAGCATGAATATTCGTTACCCCGAGGCAAAATTAGCAGTCGCTTTCGGGTTGTCGCGCAAGGCATGGGACTATCTTTTTCCCGAAGCCGCACGACCAAAGGAATTAGAAAGTTTTCAATCCATCGTTGGGCCGAAATACACAGCCGTTGCAACACCGGCTGATTTATTCTTCCACATCCGCTCGCAAAACTCGGCCGTACCGTTCGAACTCATGAGCGAGATTATGGCCATTATTGAAGCCAATACGGTAACCCTCGATGAGACCCACGGCTTCCGCTACTTTGAAGGACGGGCCATTATCGGTTTCGTCGATGGCACCGAGAATCCAAGCGCCTTAGACACGCCGGAATATGCCGTCATTGGCGATGAAGACCCGGCATTTGAAAATGGCTCCTATGCGTTTGCCCAGAAGTATCAGCATAATCTCGACGCATGGAACGACCTGTCAACCGAAGATCAGGAAAAAGCGATTGGCCGGAAGAAATTTAACGATCTTGAACTAGACGACGAAGCCAAACTGGCGAACTCACATAACGTGGTTTCGCAGGATAATGACGGCGGCGTGGAACATAAAATTGTCCGCATGAACGTGCCCTTCAGCAACCCGGCTGAAAAAATCAACGGCACCTACTTTATCGGCTATGCCCGCCATTGGACCGTCACAAAACGGATGTTGCAAGGAATGTTCGAAAAATCCGACCGGCTATTGGACTTTTCAACCCCGTTAACAGGCGAACTCTTCTTCATCCCGTCTAAATCCGTATTGGGGAAAATTGCTGACGGGGAACTATAATTTAGCACGATACCGCCATCAGGTTAAACGCTGATGACGATTGGGTGCTCAGCCTCTGCCTTAACGACAAATTTGTTGTTGAGGCTTTTTTAATGTTGACATGACTAGCTGTTTTTCATGTGGACCAATCAGTAAAAAACATCAAATTCCAAATCATCGTCAAGCATTCATGTTATATAAGCTGACGTTCAAAATATTTTTTTGCCGTGCCATAAATCCTTTTAAATCAAGTCTTGTCACCACGATAACACGTTTGGTCTAGATCAATGAAACCGGCACTCACGTCGTAGCCGGCAAAACCCGTGCTACAATACCGCCATTCAAGATGAATGAGGTGGCACAGATGAATTTAGCCGATACAGGATTTGTGATCATTGCAAGCGTTCTGGTTTGGTTTATGACCCCGGGACTTGCTTTTTTCTATGGAGGCCTCGTCTCTAAGCGCAACGTCATTAATACCATGCTGTCAGTCTTCTACATTACCGGGATTGCGATTTTACTGTGGGTGGCCGTGGGTTATGAATTGAGCTTCAATGGTAATCTTTTCGGGGTGATTGGCCAGGTACAGCATCTCTTTCTTAGCGGCGTCTCGCTTGGTACGGCAACGGCGGCTAGGATTCCAACCGGCGTTTACATTCTCTTTCAAATGATGTTTGCTATCATCACGCCGGCTCTGTTTGTCGGTGCGGTGGTTGGCCGCATGCATTTTAAGTTCTTGACTTGGTTTATTGTCCTGTGGTCCCTATTGGTTTATTACCCGCTTGTACATTTAATTTGGAGTCCGGATGGCTTGTTGGCTGGGCTTGGCGTGCTTGATTTTGCCGGTGGGACCGTCATTCATATTAACGCCGGGATTACGGCACTGACCTTGTCTGCCTTTCTTGGCCGGCGCGCGGATGAGCATACGGTGCCTTACAATCGGCCGTGGGTGTTGCTAGGAACAGCCATTCTTTGGATCGGTTGGTATGGCTTTAATGCCGGGTCGGCGCTGGGGGTCAATCAGGCGGCAATGACGGCGGCTTTGACCACATCGGTTGGCGCCGCAGCAGCCTTAGTCACCTGGATGATCCTTGATATTTGGCAAACAGGCCATCCAACCTTAATAGGCACTTGTACCGGCGCTTTATGCGGACTGGTCGGAATCACGCCGGCAACCGGCTACGTGACCAGTTTTGGTGCGGTTTGCATCGGTGTGGCATCAACGTTAGCCAGTTACTGGTTCATCAGCAAAATCAAGCCACGACTCGGTATTGATGACACGTTAGACGCTTTTGGCTGTCATGGTGTTTCCGGGATTGTCGGTAGTGTCCTGACCGGGGTCTTTGCCAGCAAAACAGTGGCCCCAAGCATTGCCCACGCCGGACTCGCATATGGCGGCGGCTGGCATCTGCTGCTGATTCAGCTAGCCGGTACCATCATCGTGATTGCTTTGGTCGCTGCCATGGTCACGATTATTACGAGTATCCTTACCCAGTTTGTTGCCATCCGCGTATCACCAGCCGCTGAAAAAATGGGGCTGGACTACAGTGAGCATGCCGAACCGGTTGACGAAGAAGTTGCAGCCAGCTGGGAACAGCATACGCCGGTCAGCTCGTTTCCGGATGAGTTCAAAGGCCAGCTACACGGCTTCGATCCCCGACCACATCAAAATGATCAGTGACCGCTGAATAACGTATCAGCCACTGATGGCGATTTGATTTGAAGGTAACGGGTGATATTTAGCACACCAAGTCACTTTAATTGTTTTTTTCCTCGCATCATGGTTACAATGCCGCTAGTTTAACATGGCATGATGGGAGGAATCATGATGATCGGATACGGGTTTAGTCATGCAGGCGGACCGGAAGTGATTGATGCAATTGACTTGCCGACACCACAACCGGGACCTCATGAAATTCAAATTAAGACTAGCGCAATCGGTCTCAATAACCGTGATCGCATGGCGCGGCAACTAGGCGGCAGTGGCTTGACAGTACCGGGATACGATGTTGCCGGTAACGTCACTGCGCTCGGGAGCAATGTTTCTCAGTTTAAAGTGGGCGATCGCGTGGTGGCGCGAACAACCAGTGCCTATGCAGAAATCGTCACTGCCGCAGCTGACATGAGCGTCTTGTTACCAGCTTCGATTACTCCGGAAAAAGGCGTAGCGGTCATTACCCCTGGTGTCACCGGTTACCGCATGGTGGAACTGGGCAATGTTAAAGCTGGTGATACTGTTATTGTTAAAGGTGCCTCTGGCGGGGTGGGCTCGGCAGCAATTCAACTCGCCGTTGCGCACGGGGCCTCGGTCATCGGCATTGCCAGCAGCCGTCATGAAGTCGCGGTTGAGCGGCTTGGCGTTGAACACTTTGTCGCTTACGATCAGGGTAATCCCGTCACCCAACTGCGCCAGACTGCCGATGTCGTGATTAACGCTGCTATGAACGGGCTTGGTGGTGATGATGATGTCGCTATGACCAAAGACAACGGACTGATCGTTTCCGTTAGCCACACAGAACCTTTACTCAGCCGGGACATTCGTTTTATTCATACCCGGCCACTTGGCGGATCCGAGGTAGGCAAAGCTTTGCAACTGCTCATAGATCTGATGGCACAAAACAAGCTCAACGTTCAGGTCGGCTACGTGTTGCCATTTACCCGCGAAGGTTTTGTCAAAGGGCACCAGTTGCTGGATGACAGTCACCACGAGGGTCGGATTGTCATTCGAGTAACTAATTAACATCAAACTTTACTATCCACTCAAGTACACTGCACGACTACTTAGGTAAGGTTGGTTCATAATTCGAAGGTGTAAGCGAAAACATCAAAATTGAAATAGCTTGCGCCAAGGCAGAGCAATCAAAGGAAAGTTAAATCTGAAAATTGCGGATCTTGACACAGCACGGAATTTCCGTCCATTCTTTTTATCGTTCAGAATCTGACAAATCATGGTTCCCCATGGTTTGAAATTATGGTCTGCCGTCTTAATATTTGGATACTTTTGTTTAAGCTCCCGAATTATGTAACAGCTTCCCTGTGCTTCCGTCAATCCAAAAACTACTTATCAAAATCCAGAATCTTCGTTTGAACGATGATGTAAGACAAAGATGCTAATGCAAGTCCTAGTATAGCGAGCCTAAGAAAATCGCGGTTCCAAACAAGCACTTTTGGCACCATAGTCTGAATAGCAATTATACCAAGAACAGCTGTCGCCATGGTTGCAATTATTGATTTCTTTATCATGCCAAGAATGAATGGGCAAAGAGCAATCATTGCTGCTAAAAGGCTACAGTAAAAATACCCCATCAAAACGTCAGAAGTAAGCGTAAAAGTATTTGCGGTAACCATGAATTGATGATCAATACAATAAACGTAAAAGTGCGCTAATAGACATGTAGTAAACGTACTGATCAATGTAAATACAGTAATTAGACCCATTTTGACTCCAATAATCTTTTTTCGATTGATTGGATAAGAGAATAGCATGAGAATCGTTCGATGGTTATATTCACCGATAATTAGTTTAGATATCAAACCTGCTGCATACACCATAAACATACTAGCAGCCAAAAAAGCAATCATTCGTTGAACACTTTGGCTAGTGTCTAAAACCTGATTTGTATGCACTTTATTATCTACAAAGGAAATTGTCAAAAAGAGAAGCAAGCCTATAATCGTTAATGCAACACCAATTATTTGTCGTTGTAAGCGAAACTTCACAAATTCTAGCTTAATCATTTCCATGGTAGCCCTCACTTTAATAATAACTATCGCGTCAACTTTAAAAAGTAATCTTCCAACGAGCCCTCTTTAAGAAATGCACTTTTAATTCCGACATCATTCATTACCAAAGTCTTGATTAATAAAGCACGATCAATTTCGGTATCATAAATTAGAATTTTGTGGTTTGAGACCAAATCGAATTCATGAATATTCAGTTTTTCTTCCAGCACGCAGGAGGCCCTATTAGGATTACTTACTTTAATTTCAATGCACTGACGTTCCTTCTGCCTGACTTTTTCCATAGCTATTTCCTGAATTAAAACGCCCTGTTTCAAAACACCAATCGTATCAGCAATTGCGGATATTTCACTTAATAAGTGACTAGAAATGATGATAGTTGTACGTTGCCTTTGATTCAAATCCAGAAGAAGTTGCCTCATCTTTGCTAATCCCTCTGGATCCAAACCGTTGAAGGGCTCGTCCAGAATTAAAAGTTTTGGATCGCATAACAATGCTCTAGCCATCGCTAAGCGTTGCTTCATACCTAAGGAATAAGCTCTAACTGGCTTCTTTTCGGTATCAGACAGGTGAACTAGTCTTAAAATGTCTTTTATCTTTGTCTGCGCATCATTCTCCACATAATAACCCATGTAGCGAGCATGGATCTTAAGATTCTCATACCCGCTTAAGTCTTCATAGAAATAAGGATTCTCTATAATTGAACCCGTTTGTCTAAAAAAGCCATTTAACCCCTGAGACAGAGTTTCGGCTTGACGCATAATTTTCCCAGCGTCTGGCTTCAGCAAAGCCATCAACAGCTTAAAAACCGTACTTTTACCAGCCCCGTTTGGCCCAAGAAACCCATATATCTCGCCGAGTTTAACATTCATATTTACAGACTTTAAAGCTGTTACCCCTTTAAAATGCTTACTTAATCCCTGAGTTTGAATGCAGTAGTCCATAGCTTCCCATCCTTTTTAGAAATTGGTCTGTTGACAAGTTATAGTCTAATGGGTATTTCTAACACTTCCCTGTCGAAAATCTTACAAACTCCTTACTTTGCATTCTTAGGTAGCACGATGGTAAACGTGGTGCAAATATGTGGTTGGCTTTCAACGTAAATACAACCTTGAATTTGAGCTATTAAAGCTTTTGTGATAGCCAAACCCAGCCCCCCACCTTTACCACTCTTATAACGAGTCTCATCAGCCATAAAGGTTCTCTCAAAAATTGCATCAAGATCGTGCTTTTGAATACCTTTACCATGGTCACGAACTTTTATAAGGATTTCCCCAAGTCTTTCGGCCAAGATTAATTCTAAATAATGACCATCTTCACCGTGAACACAAACATTTTGTAACAAATTATTTAAACTCCGACGAATAGCATCATCGTCACTATTAATCCAGATGGGGTATTCAGGTATGTTGGCAACAACTTCGAACTTATTATCCTTTAGTTGAGCTAGGATTGAAAACAACGCTTCTCGACAGAGCTCATTAATATTGACTAACCGCACTTGTTTACGCCGATCTCCAGCTTCTATTCGTATCAACTGTGAAAACTGGTTTATAAGGTGCTGGACCTCCAAACTCTTTGCTCTGACCTTTACCACGCTATCAGACTGACATCCATTTGCCACCATTATTTCTAAATATCCTAAGGCTGTGGCTAAGGGCGTTTTCAAATCATGAGTTATGTTAGCTATTGTCTGTGTCATCTTTTGATAAGCGCTTTCATATGCGAGGCGATTATCTCGATTAAGCTTTAATAGATGATTGATACTCGCATAGAGTTGTTGTAATTCTTTGACATTAGTTTGTTGTAATAGTGGCATCGAAAACTCTTGTTCCGATAAGCGCCAAATTTCTTGACCTGCTCGTTTCAAGTTCGTTTTTAACGAAATGATATAGGCTAAAGAAATAACAAGAAAGGCAGCTAGCACGATAGTCAACATAAGCAACATTATTCTACCCCCGCCTCTAGGACATAGCCGATTCCCCAAACTGTTCTAATGTAGCGCTGGTTAACGTCTTGAATTTTGTCGCGTAATCTCTTAATGCAGACATTAACTGTGTTTTCATCGCCAATATAGGATTCCCCCCACACTTTCTCATAAATTGCTTGCTTTGAAAAAACATGACCAGGGTGAATCATTAAAAGCTTTAGAAGTCTATATTCCTTGACAGTTAAATTGAGCCGCCGATCATTTTTATATACTGTTTGATTGAGATTATCTAATCGTAAATCAGCAAATGTAACTTGTGACTGGGTATGCATTTTTTCATAACCGTATACCGCGTATTGAGTCGTTCGTCGTATTTGAGCCTTTATACGGGCGTTTAATGCCACCAGTGAAAATGGCTTTTTCAGATAGTCATCGGCTCCCAGGCTCAATCCCAAAACCTCATCCTGGTCCATATCTCTGGCAGTTATGATAATCACCGGTGTCATCTTGGTCTGGCGCAATTCCTTCAACACATTAAAACCATTTTTTTCAGGAAGCATTATATCTAACAAGACAACATCAAAAGTGTTATTCTTAATCGTATCCATAGCAATTTTGCCATCAAACACTCTAGTTAAAATGTATCCTTCGCCTTGTAAATACAGTTTCAGCAATTCACTAAATTCTCGATTGTCTTCAACTAGTAATATCTTTGCATTGGATATTTTGAACTCCTCCTCCTGTATGACGTTAATTTTGAACCGTATGCCTCCTGCTTCATGTTTCAGTTTAAAACCATGCTTGCAGCAACTAGGCATTATTAAGATTTATAATATCATTAATTTCGTTATGAAAGCGAGTTCAATTACAGAATCTCAACCCCAAGGAGCCCCTCATGACTTTTAAATTCTGTCCTATCTGTGGCCACGCGCTCACCCCAAAATTGGCAGGCGATGATGGGAATGTGCCTTACTGTGAAACTTGCCAACGCTTTTGGTTTCCATTATTTGCCGATTGCGTCCTCGTACTGGTCGTCAATGAATTTGATGAGATTGCATTGGTGAAAATGCCTTATTTGTCTGAAAAATATGTCTCTATCATCTCAGGTTATATGCAGCCGGGTGAAAGCGCTGAGGAGAGTGCCAAGCGCGAAGTTATAGAAGAACTCGGCATCCATCTGGATCAACTCGACTACGCTGGCACATATTGGTACAGGAAAACTGGCAGTCTCATGCATGGCTTTATCAGTCATACTTCCAAGCAGTCTTTAGTCACTTCACCTGAAATTTCCGAAGCCAAATGGGTGCCAGCATCGCTTGCGCCCGAAAAAATGTTTCCTGATTCACCGGATAATGCCGCTTTAGCCGTCTATCGTACCTACCTGCAAACAAAACAACGTCAATAAACCACCAACTTGTTTCATCAAGTCAGCCTGACCAATAGCAAGCAGCCATGTTAATGGGGCCTGCTTGTTCGCGCCAATCAGCTTGGTCAATAACCAACCGCAGCCGTCCGTTGTTAAAGTCGTTTCGCTTGTTGTCGGCAAACACCGGTGGTAGGCTAAAACACGGTGAGACTGTGATACATGGTCCGCTGTACATAAGTAACGATCAAGCAACTCATAAGGAGGCCCATGATGGCTCAGGAAATTTTGATTACCACCACCGAGAACATTCCCGGGAAACATTACGAAATCATTGGCGAAGTTTTTGGCTTAACCACTCAGTCCAAAAATGTGATTAGTAACATCGGTGCTGGCTTGAAGAACCTTGTTGGCGGTGAAATCAAGGCCTATAGCGATATGCTGCATGAATCGCGCGAAAAGGCAATTGACCGCTTGCGTACTGAAGCTCGCAAAGCAGGTGGCGACGCGGTGGTGATGATGCGATTTGACTCCGGATCAATCGGCGGCGATATGCAAAGCGTTGTCGCATACGGCACGGCAGTTAAACTACTCGACTAGCTGGTTCACCATAACGCGTCGGCTCGCGCTTACACAAAAGCCAGATTCAGCCGCGGTTGAATCTGGCTTTTAAAATCAACAAGAACGTTATTCCCTAGTGATGAGAGGAATCAATGAACATGGCAGTTTTAGATTATCACCATCAGGAAAAATGGCCGAATGGTTTTGGCCAACTTCAATCACCCATCAATCTTTTACCGGCAACTCCAGCTGACCCGTCAACGTTGAAAATTGAAACGTCGTGGCGAGTGACACAAGAAATCGATGACCAGGTTACGATCCGGCTTACCGGAACCGGTCGCACCCGAATTGATCAGGATCAGTGGCAATTGATGCAGGCCCATATTCATGTACCTGCCGAACACCAAATCACCAATCAACACGCTGCCGAACTGCATTTCGTCCATCAGTCAGCAATCGGTGCCTTATGCGTCGTTGCGGTTCTCTTGCCGTTGGGTCCTGACAATGTTGTGCTTGAGCAAATACTGGATCATTTTGCCGCCCATTCAACCCGATCCGTTGCCTTCAGCCTAGATCAGCTCATTCCGCAACAAGGGACGGTATATCGCTATCTTGGCTCCTTAACCACGCCGCCGCTGACAGAAGGTGTTGCTTGGTATGTCATCGATCAAACGGCGGTTACCATTGGCACGCAGCAATTACACCGTTATCAGCAGCTTTTTGCAGATAATCATCGCCATATTCAAGCGCGTTATCAGCGTCCGGTTTTGCGCAGCGTATTTACCAAAACTGCCAACTAAATCGGTACTGGCCGTGCCTGCTATCACCGGTGGTTGACTAAATACCGTTGTTAAAAGGGGTAAGTCGCAACATGACACGCAAACAATCACGTCAGCACCGCTGGGGATGGCGCTTACTTTTGATACTCTTTCTACTGTTGGCAGGGAGTTATTGGGTTTGGTGGCAGCTAGGCAGTCGCCGCATTCATGCCCAGACTTACCGGCAAACATCCATCGTTACCGTATTTGTCCCCGGCTATGCCAGTAATGGCCTGACTTTTGGCCCGATGGTGACCCGCTTCAAGCAAGACCGCGCCTCCAATCAAGTGACGACCATTACCATCAGCGCGACCGGCAGCCGCACGATAACTGGCGCTAACCGGTATACCGGCAAGAATCCGTTAGTTAATGTGGTTTTTGAAGACGCCAAAGCCCCGGAAAAGGAAACCCGACAACTGACTGCCTTGTTACATTGGCTACGTGCCAAACACAACGTCACCAAGATCAATCTTGTCGGTCATTCTATGGGCAGCAACCTCAGTTTTAGATACCTCACGACCCACCACACTGATGCGCAGCCGCATGTAGTGAAGTACGTTTCATTGGCAAGCGAGTTTTACCGTGACCCCACACCTCAATTACAGCAATTCCCTAAATCAGTCCAAACCCTCGTCATCGGCGGTCAAATCTTTGGTGCAAGTGGCGACTGGGCCGTGAGCATCGCTGGCGTCAAGCGCTTTGAAAAGGCCTTGCGCGCGGCAAATATTCCAAGTACGCTTTACATCTATCACGGAACGCCGCTTGGTGCCTATCACAGCAGTCTGCACCAGAATCCTTACGTTGATGCAAGAATTTTGGCATTTCTGTTTACCTGACGCGAATTTCGAGTTAGCCGCTGTGCTGTTTTTACTTCAAACAACTGGACAATGTTTAAAACGATGCTAGTGTTTTCGGACTGGCATCGTTTTTTTTGGTGCCCATTAATTGAACTTATTTCAAATTCTTGTCATGACGAATTGCAGTTACGTTCACTTTCCTTTTGTCCACAAAGTTAAATATCCGCTGTCATTCGCCCTCGGCATCTGACCACTCACCTTGCAATTTTGACCACTTATCGGCATCAGCGGGACGGATTCGCTCGCACTGGCTATGCTTGAATCATCAAACAAAAGTGGTGATAGATATGATCCTTCTCGAAACAACGAATCTGACAAAAACATACGGTACCAAAACCGCCGTCAATGATATCAACCTAACAATTCCAGCCGGTCAATTAGTTGCCTTTTTAGGGCCTAATGGTGCAGGCAAGTCGACAACCATCGGCATGCTGACGGGATTAATTCAACCCAGCAGCGGCAAGATCACAATGGGCACAGCCACGCCGAATCAAGCGGCTTATCGGCAACAAATCGGTGTTGTCTTCCAAGACAGTCGTTTAGATCGGCAGCTGACTGTAAAAGAGAACTTGAAAATCCGTTCCCAAATGTATACCAAAACTGATCCGGCCTGGTTTGATTACTTGGTCGACCAATTTGATTTGACGCCAATTCTTAGCCAAGCTTACGGCACATTGTCTGGTGGTCAGCGCCGGCGTGTTGATATTGCGCGCGCCTTGCTCAATCATCCTCATCTCCTTTTTTTAGATGAACCAACAACAGGCCTCGACATTCAAACCCGCCAAACCATTTGGACCGCCATCGCTTCCTTACGTGCGCAATCACAGTTAACCGTGATTTTGACGACACATTACTTAGAAGAAACCGAACAAGCAGATTTTGTCTATGTCATTGATCAGGGCACGATTATCGCCGCGAACACTGTTGGCCAACTAAAACAACAGTATGCCGGACATCAGCTTATTGTTCGCACGCATGCACCTCAACAAGTACAAATAGCCGCAACCCAAGCGAATCTCCCCGCCCAGATCGATGGTGACACAGTGCGGGTGCAGGTTAGCCATCCCCAAGCAGCCATCACATTACTGACAACTATACAACCGCAGCTCATTGACTTTGAGTTTCGTGCGGCTGATATGAATACCATTTTTGTTGCTTTAACCGGAAAGGAGATTCGTTAACATGTGGGCATTTGTCAAACGCAATTTGTTACTATTCTTTCGCAACCGCGCCGGGGTCTTCTTCTCGGTACTGGGCGCTTTAATTGCCTTTTTACTGTATTTAGTCTTTCTCAAGAAAAGTATGAGCACGCTTTGGCCACTGGCACATCCCGAAAAATTGCTGGATCCGTGGTTAATTGGCGGCACCTTAACCATCACCGCTGTCACGACCACACAAAATGGTCTCGCGCGGATGATTGTTGATCGCGAAACTGGCCGACTTAGCGATTATTTATTAACTCAAGCTTCGTATTTACGTATCGAGTTGGGCTATCTGATTAGCGCCGTGATCATTGGCACCATCATGCAGTTACTTATGTTCTTTGCTATGTCTGGTGCTTTTTTATGGTTAGACCACATCGCCATTCCCTGGCAATTGACCGGCCAGATTATCGTCCTTGCCGTGTTTAGCAGCTTAGTCTGGACGGCTTTCAACCTTTTGATTCTTAGTTTCGTGTCCCGGGTCACCACAATGAGCGGCATTTCGACGATCATTGGAACCGCAGCTGGTTTCTTTGCTGGCGTCTATCTTCCCATTGGTTCTGTTCCAACTGCCGCGCAAAATTTGATGAAATTGACGCCTTTTCCCTACAATGCCGCAATATACCGGCAGTTACTCCTACAGCAACCCCTAGAGTCCACTTTTTCCGTTCACCAGACAACGGCGCGTCAGACCTTTGAAAAAATGCTCGGCATCCGAATTGATCTGCATGGCCTGCTTTCATCAAGCCAAACTTACCTGATTCTAACTAGCTTCACGCTGCTTGTCGGACTGGTCATCATTCTGATAGCCAAAGTCAGTCGAAAAACAGCGCTTGTCCGCGTATAATTAATTTGATTATCATGGTTGCTTTTTCCAATATTATCGCAACACCGCCATGATTCGTTTCACTATCATGCATGCACTTTTTACGGGAGGGGTGTCAATGAAAGTTTCGTTTGAGCAAGACGCAACGATGCAGCCAGACGACGTGCAAGTTCACGTCAAGGCTGCACGATTGTCACCAGCTGTTTTGCAGTTACTGCAACAAATTCAGCAACTCGCCGACAGCCACGCGACCTTACCGCTACTCGTTGGCGAACGCGTTGTTGTTTTGCCAACCAACGAGATCGTGGCTGTTGAAGTATACGGCGATCAGCTTTCTGTCCATACCCATCAAGATATTTATCAAAGCCGCGGTCAACTCAAAACGGTCTTGGCCAAACTTGACCCGCAAGCATTTATCCAAGTAACGAAAAGCAGTCTTTTGAATATTAATTATTTAACGTCACTAGAAGCGTCTTTTTCCGGGAACATGACAGCCTTCATGGCGAATAAAATGAAGTTAACTGTCAGTCGTAAATATCTTCCTGCGTTAAAACGCTTGTTAGGATTGTGAGGTGCCCGATGAAAATCATCAAAGATCTTATCACGGATAGCGTTATCGGTATGATGATCGGTGCGACTGTTTATCTAGGTGCGCTCATGCTACACGTCCAACTGACCCCACCAACGCCACGCACCATCGCTGGCTTGTTTGTGATGAGCGCTTTAATCGGGATGCTCGCCCTTATTTTTGACAATGAATCCCTCAGCCTGCCTGTAGCCTATAGCCTTCATTTTATCGGCACCTTCGCCATTGTCATCGGCACCAACTATCTCATGGGCTGGCAATTTCTCGTCGGATCGGCACTCCCAAATTTTCTAATCGCCTTTTTGATCATTTACGTCCTCATCTGGCTGGCGCTTTATCTTTCCTGGCAGGTCACAGCTAGAAAGATGAACCACGTGTTAAAAAAACGTCAAGGAAAATAGTCTTATCCTACTAAGTGTCGAAATATTCCCGACACTTTTTTTGCTCCCACTGCTACTATCGACACATCAGGCTGAAAAATAAACCAATCCGATTTTTAATCAGTATGTCCGTTTGCGCACCGTCTAGGCGATCCAAACGCGTTCACCTGTCCAGAAACCGGGCTGGTTCACGCTCTCCAAGCCTGCAACCAGTGTTTTCCCCAGTTTGGTGCTAAAATAAAATGATCGAATCGGTCAAGCTAGGAAGTGAGTCGCTGTGAATCAAGTCGTTATTTTTGGCATCATGTTGGCCACGGTTATCGTTGGCAATTTGCTTGCTCGCCATGTCCCGCAGATTCCCTTGCCATTCTTCTTAATTGGCCTTGGTGCAGCGTTGGCAATTATGCCATCCCTGCGTAGTTTTACGATTGATCCATCGGCGTTCTCCTTTGCTATCATCGCGCCGCTGCTTTTCAATGAAGGTCAAAATGCCTCACGAGGACAAATCGGCCGGTCACTGACGAATATTGTGTCACTTGCAGTCGGCTTGGTGCTCGTGTCGGTCGTGATCTTAGGCTTCGGCGTCCATGCACTTTTCCCGGTCATCCCATTGAGTCTGGCATTTGCTTTGATTGCCATTGTGACCCCAACTGATGCTTCCGCTGTTAGTGCCGTTGCACAGGCCAATCCGTTAAGCACCAGTCAAATGCAGCTGTTAAATAATGAAAGTTTGTTTAACGATGCGGCGGGGATTGTGGCGTTTGATCTCGCACTGTCGGCCTATATTTCCGGACAATTCTCGGCCACTGACGCTTTGCTCGACTTCCTGTTTGTTTTCTTTGGCGGTATTTTATTCGGCGCACTGGCAGGTATTTTTATTGTCAATCTCAGAGCCTGGTTAATCCGTATCGGTGATGATGAGCCGTTAATTATGGTCGGAATTCAGCTGCTGACGCCGTTACTGGTTTATTTTCTGGCTGAAGAACTGGCACTTTCCGGTATTTTAGCAGTTGTGGCTGCAGGGATTGCCCAAGGCGTTGAGCGTGATCGCTTGCGGTTGACCAGTGCCCGCATGCAAATTATTAGCGCCAATGTGTGGGAAATGATTGCTGCCGTTCTTTCCGGGCTGGTTTTTGTTTTGCTAGGCGTTTCGCTGCCAAATGTCGTGATTGAGGCATTACGCGGGCAGGCAGGGTTATTCGGCTTGCTCATTGGCATCGGTGCTTTCATCTACGTGGCCAAATCCTTTGTTCGCTTCATCTGGAGTCGGACGTTATTGAAAATGGGCAAGAAACATCGATGGCGCAATGCGTTGATCATGATGCTCGGTGGTGCAAATGGAACCATCACTTTATCGCTGGCTTTTTCGATCCCGCAAACCGTTGCCGGTCACCATTTTGCCCTGCGCCAAGGACTCATTCTCATTGCGGCTGTTGAGATTCTCCTCAGTCTCATCGTTCCGGTCATCATATTGCCGTTTTGCGTCCCTAAACCGCCAAAACGCAATCGCCAATTTATCTGGTTACGGCGCATGCTGGCGGCGGGCATTGATGCGATGCGCGATGAGACCGAACATCACAGTGAAGCACAAATTGTCGCCGATGCCTTAGCTCAGGAAATGATCTTAAATGACAATCCTTCGCGGCGGCTGCAACGAACGATTTTTGAAGGCACCATCACTGCGGAAAAAAGTGCCATTGAAACCTTACGGATGAACGGCACGATTACTCGCGATGAAGCCCATTATTATAACCGCTTCATTGATCTCAATGATTTCACGGCGGATCAACGACTCTGGAAAAATCTTTGGCTCCGGTTTCGCTTTTCGTTCAACATGGGCCGGATGTATAAAGCGTTTAATGAAGCCCAAAACGCCTTTTTAACCACCCCGCTCAACCTAGAGCCGATCTATTGGAAACGCCAATTTGCGGCTCACGGCGAAGATCTCTTGCCCATTGAACAGGCTGGATATACGGCGGTCATGCGATATTTGCAACGGATTGAAACAATTCAAAATCGCAGTGCGGTTAATACCATTCGGCGGTTCTACCGTGATCGTCATCGCCGGGTCCATTCCGAGTCATTTGACGGGGATGCTTTGTACGCGATGTTTCTTAAAGCCTTTCATGCCGAATACGAGTTCATTCAACAGGCTTTTACGGATGGAAAGCTAAGTCGCGACCTCATGCAGCGCCTCCAAACCCGAATCACCTTTGACGAAATCACCTATTTGAAAAATCAGGACAGTTTTATCGACTAGACTATTTTGCCTTTCTTTCATTTCAGAATATGCCCCTTGCAAAATAAAAAAATCGGCTGCAGAGAAAATTCTCTACAACCGGTTTTTATTTTGCAATTAACTCAACGAACGGTCTCTTTTACCGTTTTGTCTTTGAACCTGAGTCTAAAGCCATTTCAAGCTCATCGGCAGCCGTCTTTGTAACACTTTCAATCTTGGCTAGAACCTTACCATATGGCTTTGGATCCTTATTGATGTAGCGTAACAAGCCGGCCATGCGTGCAGTCATGTCGTACCAGCTTTGGTTTGGCATGCCGGAGATTTGACCGACACGAGCATTTGGTAACACATCAATGAGTTGTTCCACCGCATTTTTGACAACCGGTAAAGCCCCGCGTACCAGATCCGAATCGGCGTAGGTTGCATCAAAGATCAGCTGCATGAACCGATCCGGCTGGGAATGCTTGGAAGGCATTGCGGCCCGTTCCGCGCGAACCCCCATGACAACCTGTTGCAGGCCCAATAAAGTAAGGCGAACAAGCTGATCGTGCTGCGAAATGCCTAATTCAGGCATCGGCGTGATCCCGATCAGACTGAGCTCATCTTTGCTTAACCGCAACGCAGCATTAGCAATAAAGTCGGATAGTTGCAACCCAAGATGTTCACGCGAGTCCGCAAATTCAAACCGAACCTTAATTGGCCGTTCCAGTGACAGGGTCAAGTAACGACTAACGATATCGGCGCCCATCACAAGCTGATTGCCTTCCAACTCATTTCGATGATCGATCATGATCACAATATCATCAAATGTGGTATGGACATCACGCAAGACATGGATGGTTGCTCCGATATATGGATAAAGATATTCCATTGATGGTGCAAAATCCGGGTAAGTTGTTTTACGTGAAAAGACCGTATACATGCCCATGTTTTCATGCTTGGCAGCTTTAATCAGTTGCGTCAATGCATCAACCTGTTTGCCGCGGGCTTTAACTTCATCCCCTGGCTCCCAGCCATAGGGATAAAGCGCGTTCCGGAAACCGGCTAAGCTTTCATCGTCGCCTTCCGGTAAAATGGCGGCAATTCCCATATGCATCATCCGCGGATCCGGTCGATGCTCTTCAAAACTTTCATCAATGAAAAGACGTAATTGCTTCCCGGTTACCAGTGGCACCTCATCATGCGTTCCGTAATTGGCGCGCGCCGACCGATTCTCCGCTGACTGTGTATTGGCGGCATTGCTAGTACTGTTTGCAGCGCTACCGTTTGTGCTAGCACGATCAGCTGACGTGGATCGGATGACGCTTGGCGTGTGGGTTGTCACTTTATTAACAACAGCAGGAGTCCGGTGTTGACTGGCATCTTGATTGCTAAGCGATTGTGAATTGCTTGTAGAAGCTGATTGCGTCATGGGTTGCCAATTTTGCGGATCAGCATTGGCAGCGAAGCGATTCTGTCTTGGCCGTCCCGGTCGCCGCGTACCGTTTTGTTTGTTGCGATCGAGCCGCACATTGCGCCGATCACGCCGAACCGGTTCGTGCTCGCTTGTACTGTTGTGCCGCGTTGCATCTGTTTTTCCGGTTGGTGTGTGTTGCTTGGTATGGCGCACACCGTTTTCGCGGCGGTCGGTGCTTTCAGACGTGCTCATTGAATTAGCGGTAGACTGACTGTTTGCTGCCTGCGCCTGACGTTTGTTGGCCTCGCTTTGTGCTTGCTGGGTTGCGACATCAGGCTGCTGGCGAATGGTGAAACGATGATTGCGCGTTGTCGGCCGTTTGGTGGTCGACTGTGACTCACTCGCAGTGTTAGCACCATTGGTTGACGGTGATTGCCGGGTATTGCGATTCACTTGTCGGCCAGTCGTTGTTGTGCGGGCAACTCGTTTGGTTGTCCGGCGCGGTGATTGCGGACTGGCTGAATTTTCCTGAGAATGTACGGCCGCCTGATTCTGATCGGTGGCAGCAATACTTGTTGGCTGCGTTTGCGTTTTTGCCTGTCGAGTTGGCGTCTTTGTTGCGGCTTGCTTCGTTGTGCTTGGTTTCGTTGCTGGCGCTTTGGCAGTCGTCTGCCGTGTGCGCGTCTTAGCGGCTGGAGTCTTAGCGACTGATTTCGCCGCAGCTGTCTTCTTTGGGGTCCGTTTTACCGTGGTCTTTGCTGCTTCCGGGACTTTTCCCGATGCGATGATGCTTTCAATCTTTGCGGTCGTTTTACGACTGACGTTATGACCACGCAGCGCCTTTCGCAGGGTCGGTACGGATACACCAATCGCGATTGAAGCGGCGTTGGTATTCAATCCATGCTTTGCCATATAAGCATTTAATGATGTTTTTAGCTTATTATCCAAAATATTTCCTCATATCCTACTTAAATTTAAGTGTTCCGGTACTAGTTTAACGCAAAAAGTCATACGCGAACATTGCCTTAATCAAACGGTAAGTGTCAATCTTTTCTCGGTTCTACTCTAATAAGTGATCTCCGTTACTCCGAGCTGGCTCCGCGGTGGCAGGCTGGCGACCGCGCAGCTAGAGTGGTGGGCGCCACTGAGCCCGCCACCGCTCCACCAGCTCTTGCTTTCTATCCTGATATTCGAACAATTAAACGACAAAATCAGCGTACTTTCCTAGGTTATGACCTGATTAATAGCCTACATTAACGCGTTAATCATGTCTACGTTTCAAATTCATCTGTTTGCGAAAAATAGACTTTTCTTGTATAGTCTTCTCTTGTATGTCACAACAATGAAAGAAGCGAACTTAACATGCAACGAAAACTCAGTGGCCGCCATATGCAGATGATTGCGCTTGGCGGAACCATCGGCGTTGGCCTTTTCATGGGCGCTAGTGCCACCATCAAATGGACCGGTCCTTCTGTCTTAATTGCCTATATCATTGCCGGACTTTTTCTTTATCTCATCATGCGGGCGTTGGGCGAAATGCTGTACGTTGATCCGGCAACTGGTTCATTTGCCAAATTTGCCAGTGAATACATGCACCCGCTTTTTGGCTATTTAACCGCGTGGAGTAATATCTTCCAATTTGTTGTGGTAGGCATGTCAGAGATGATTGCCATTGGTGAATACTTCAAATTTTGGTGGCCCGGGCTGCCGGCATGGCTGCCTGGCCTGGTTGCGATCACCTTCCTTGTTTTGGCGAATCTGATTTCGGTGCGAATGTTTGGCGAATTGGAATTCTGGTTCGCTTTGATCAAAGTCGTAACCATTGTGTTGATGATCATCGCTGGTCTCGGCGTCATTTTATTTGGACTAGGAAATGGCGGTCGGCCAGTGGGGATTAGTAACTTGTGGACCCACGGCGGATTTTTCACGGGTGGCTTTACGGGCTTTTGCTTTGCCTTGTCCATTGTACTTGGTTCTTACCAAGGCGTTGAGTTACTCGGCATCACAGCTGGGGAAGCGGAAAACCCGCAACCAACAATTGTTAAAGCGGTCAAAGACACCATCGGGCGAATTCTTATCTTTTACGTTGGTGCGATTTTCGTGATTGTAGCCGTTTATCCTTGGAATCAACTTAGCGCTTTAGGGTCTCCTTTTGTTCAAACCTTTGCCAAAATCGGCATTACCTTTGCGGCATCACTCATCAACTTTGTGGTGATCACCGCCGCATTATCAGGTTCAAATTCCGGCATTTATTCTGCTAGTCGTATGCTTTACACATTGGCAGATGCCAAACAGTTACCGCGAATCTTCACAAAACTAAATCGCCATGGAGTCCCTTTTTATCCCGTTGTTTCGGTCGGCGGCGGCATTTTACTCGGTGTGCTTTTAAACGCCATCCTGCCTTACGTGGCGCCAGCAGCGAAAAATGTTTTCGTTCTCGTCTATAGTTCCAGCGTCTTGCCAGGAATGGTTCCCTGGTTTGTGATTCTTATTAGTGAAATCAAGTTTCGAAAAGTTCACGCCGATAAAATGACGGACCATCCTTTCAAAATGCCATTCGCACCATACAGTAATTATCTCACACTTATTTTCCTTGTGTTCACTTTATTTTTCATGTTGCTGAATCCGGAAACAAGTATTTCATTAGTAGTCGGGATTATCTTTTTAAGTTTGGTGAGCTTGCATTATTTCATCTATTATCGCCATGGAAACAGCAAAACAAAGCCGGTAATGGATCAAGACAATGACCTTTAAAGCTATGTCCTGATTGCGCTGACTGCAAATTTTTCAAACTTTCACTTGCCAGACCCTCTCACCTTGCATCTTTTCTGACATTTTTCTATGAGTGTTTTTATTTCACGGCTAATTTGTATAATGAAACTGTATGAAGCAGCCTGTGTTTGCTCATCCGGAACAAGTGGCAAACACATGCAAAGGAAAGGGGTTTGCTTTTATGAAAACGATCAATATTGGCGATGTAACGGTTCCAATTGTCGGAATGGGCACCTGGTATTTAGGTGAAGGCAACGCTGAACAAAGCGCACGCGAAACCCAAGCTTTAAAGTACGGGTTAGATCACGGCTTGCGGGTGATTGATACAGCCGAAATGTATGGCAACGGCGCGGCGGAAACCTTGATCGGCAGCTTTTTAGGCGATTACCCACGGGCCAATATCTATCTGATCTCTAAATTCTATCCGTCACATGCCGACAAAAAGCAAATGCGAACGGCGCTGACAAATAGCTTGTCGCGACTTAAAACCGATTATCTCGATCTTTACCTACTTCACTGGCGCGGGGCTACCCCACTGGCGGAAACCCTTGAAGGCTTACAAGAGCTGAAAAAAGAGGGACTGATTCGCCAATACGGGGTCTCAAACTTCGATGTTGACGATATGGATCAGCTCACTTTGGAACCGGGTGGCGAGCAAGTCGTTGCCAATGAAGTCTTGTATAACCTACAATCACGCGGTATTGACTTTGACCTACTTCCACGCCAGAAGCAGGCAGGGATCACCACGATTGGTTACTCGCCTTATGGTTCCGGCAGCGGCAAATCCATCAAGCTAACTCCGGAACTCACCGACTTGGCAAAAAGCAAGGGCATTTCGACTCACCAGCTCCTGCTTGCCTGGGTATTGCGCAATGGTGACGTGCTATCCATCCCCCGCACTGGTGAAGCTAGCCACATGGCAGAAAACATTGCCGCAGCAGACGTCACATTTTCACCGGACGAATTAGATCTATTTGATCAAGCCTTCCCGATGCCTCGTCATCACGTTCCCCTGGAAATCATTTAGTCAAAACAACGCCTCATCCCAATTACTGCTGTGTTCAGTCAGCGGCGAGCGCTTTCACGTCAGCACAAAAAACGTTATACTAATAACAATCATTTTCCAAGAAAGGATCATTGTTGTGAAAATTTTTGTTGTCGGCCCCCACGGTCAAATCGGCCAGCTATTGGTGCATAAATTACTGGATCGAGGCGATACGGTCACAGGAGGCTATCGTGACCCGCTCACCCAGACACCCGATCCGGAGAAAAACTTTCGCGCAGTTGAGCTTGATCTGTCATGGCCGGTCAATCGATTAGCAGACCTTTTCGCCGGTCATGATGCAGTTGTGTTCGCTGCAGGATCGCGGGGAAAAGATTTACTCGGGGTTGACTTAGATGGGGCCATCAAAACCATGAAAGCCGCCGAAGCCAAGGATGTCGGCCGCTTCATCATGCTTAGTGCACTTGATGCTGAGGATCCGGCACACTGGCCTGCACAATTGCACGATTACTACATTGCTAAGTATTATGCAGATGAGTGGTTAATCCACAATACGGATCTGGATTATGTCATTGTCCAGCCAACCTCACTCACGAATGAACCGGCGCAAGGAACCATTACGCTGCAGCCGCAACGCCCATCAACCATTCCGCGTGCCGATGTTGCCGATGTCTTGGTTGCCGCATTAGATAGTGATCGTCACCGCGAAACAATTAAAATTGCCACTGGCCCAACACCAATTGAAGAAGCCGTAAAAAGTTGACGCAGCACAAAACACGTGGTAATTTTAGTTTAACTTTAAATCGAAAGTGAGGTCTCGTCCATTGAAGAACGCCAATTGTTGAAATGTCCAAGTCCTGTCATCATCAACGGGATTCGTGTGGACTTTTTGACAATCGGGCGCGATCAATGGCGGACACTCCGTCTATTTTGGTCAGCCTTAATTTTGGGGGCTGACCTTTTTTATCTGAGCGTGAACCGGCGCGCTTAGGAATCGGAGTGTAAGCGGCCTTGGGCGTGATGGCCGCACTTTGCCATTGCGACCAAGGTCCTTACACGCAGATTCCTGCGCCGGTGAACGCGTTATGAAGCTGAGCGTGAACCGGCGCGCTTAGAAGTCGGAGTGTAAGCGGCCTTAAGCGTGATGGCCCGGTCTTGGCCATTGCGCTTAAGGTCCTTACACGCAGACTTCTGCGCCGGTGAACGCGTTATGGTGAGCGTGAACCGGCGCGTTATCAGCCAGCATTTTCACGCTCATCACAACCCGATTTCAAAAAGCACCGCAGCACCACCCGTCTTGATACCACAGGCACATCCCGGAAAGGACGTGGCTGTATGTCTACCATCCAAATCAAACATCTACACTTTGCTTACGATGGCCAAGCACCGATCTTTACTGATGCCGGTTTCGATCTTGATACAAACTGGCATCTCGGCTTAGTTGGCCGTAATGGTCGCGGCAAAACAACTTTGTTACGCCTATTGCAAAAACAACTTGATTATCGCGGTACGATCACCGTACCACTGCCGCTGCAATATTTTCCCCAAGGACTCGATGAATCTCAGGTGACATTGGATGCTGCTCAGGCGTTTAACCATGTCGCCCAGTGGCAACTTGAGCGCGAACTCAACTTATTGCATGCCGATCCTGCGATTCTTTGGCGACCGTTTGCTGATTTATCCGGTGGTGAACAAACCAAAGTGCGCTTGGCGTTGCTTTTCATCCAGACCGATGGCTTTGCACTCATCGACGAACCAACCAATCACCTTGATCTGCGCAGTCGCCGGCAGGTAGCAGCCTATTTGCAGCAAAAACCCGGCTTTATCGTTGTGAGTCATGATCGCGATTTTTTAGATGCTATCACCGATCACACCTTGGCCATTGAACGCCAGAAAATCACGCTATATCAAGGCAACTACACGACGTTTGCAACTGAAAAAGCGCGCCAGGATCAAACCGAAATTGCCCAAAATACCCATTTAAAAACCGAAATCAGTCGGCTCAAACAAACGGCTTATGACAAGAAACTCTGGGCCGAAAATAAAGAGCGCAGTATTTACGGCGATCGGCACGTTAAAAATAGCGGTCATAGGGGTCGCGGCTTTATCAGCGCCCGCGCAGCAAGAACCATGAAAAAAAGTAAAAACCTGGAACACCGGATGAACAAAGAAATCGAAGAAAAAGAACAGCTGCTCAAAAATCTGGAAAAAGTCGATCCTTTAACGATGAATCCGCAGCCGACCCACCAGCACCAATTGATTGTGGCGGAAAAGGTGCAACTCGGCTTTGAGCAACCGTTATTCGAGCCGATTTCGTTCACCTTACACCGTGGCGATCGCATTGCCATTGTTGGGGAAAACGGCAGTGGTAAATCAACCTTGATCCGCGCATTGCTGGGTCAGTTTAACGGAATCAGCCGTGGTCTGTTGAAGCTGGCACCCGTATCTCTGAGTCTGGTACGTCAGCAGTATGCCGATAACCGCGGTACCCTTCCAGACTTTGCCGAAACCCACCAGCTTAGTCGCGAAGCATTGCTCAATAACTTACGCAAGCTTGGTATGCCGCGCGCTGATTTTGCCACGCCGATTGAACATTTGAGTATGGGCCAGCAAAAGAAAGTGGAAGTGGCCCGCTCCCTGGCAACGCCTGCAGCGCTTTACATCTGGGACGAGCCACTTAATTATCTGGATACCTACAATCAAGATCAGATTATTGCGGCCGTCCGCCAATATCAACCAACGATGCTCTTTGTCGAACACGATGAACATTTTATCGATCAGGTTGCCACAAAGATGATTCGCCTACACCCGTTGCTATAAACGAAAATCCAAAGCTATGCGCGCGCGAGCCACAATAACACCATGTTAAGCGGTTCCATGGTATACTCACGATGAAAGCTCAAAGAAAGGATGGATAGCATGGCAGAGCGTTCTTTATATCATACCTATGTCCGTAACGAAAATGGTCTGGTTGGTGAAAGTTATGTTGAAGGCAACCAAGGATTAGCACTGGGCGTTTCCAGCTCGCTCATTGATGCGCCGGGTACCAATCCGGAGCAGTTTATCGCCTTTGCACTGTCTACTTGTTTCAATGCCACCATTCGTATCGTTCAGCATCGCGAAGGCACCGCAGAGGATTCCCAATTACGCACCCGTGTCGATATCGTCCGTGACAAAATCGGCTACAAATTCATTGTGGATGCCCAGATTCTCATGCCAAGCCACACTCGCGAAGAAGCCCAAAAGATTGTCACCCAGGCTTTAGACGAGTGTCCGGTTGCCAAACTGTTGAAAGAAAATGAAAATGTCACCTTCCGCATTGTCGATGAATTCACTGATGAGCCAACTTTAGGTGAATAAGCGCAACGCCCTCAGTAAGGTGGTTCATTCCTTCATCGGGTGTCATGAATTGAATCGCGCCATCCCAGTTTAGCGTGAACCAGAAATCAGCAATTGTTGATTTCTGGTTCGCGTTTTTTTACTTTTCCTACAAGAATTCACGACTTAGCGAAACTCGCCCGTTTAGAAGTTTACAGTGAAAGGTAAACGGAGGGCGTTTAAGATGAATAAATCATTTAACCAGTCAAGTATTTATCGGTTTGGTTTGCCACTTTGCTTAGGACTTGGTAGTTTAGCTTTCTTGGCAATCGGTATTTGGGCAACCATCTTGTTACTATTCACATCTAAAATCACGACAGTTCTCATACTGGTTTTATTAGGTGGTTGGTTCGTAATCGGCTGTATCATCACAGGCGCGGTGTTGTTATGGCAACTAGTGCGCAATCCTAAGCTCGTTAGCCGTAACGTTCACCGACTTCAGTGGCTTCTCGGGCTCATTACGATCATCATTGCGGCCATCTCGTTGCCACTTTCGTATTTTTGGGCGGATACAGGTGACGCGCCGGGGGTTGTGTTTATTGGTCTGTTTCTTGTGGCAATGCCGTTTGCTTGTTGGGTTTTGGTTAGCGTTTGGCAGTGGACGTTGGGGTGAGGATTTATTTTTTGGTTTTGCGGGGATCTTCAGCTGCCTGTGAAAGGTTTGAGAATAAGCGATAACGCGCGGAGATTGGTTTCTTTTGTAGGCGATTGTTTGGTTTGACTTTGCGTTCTATAACGCGCTCTCCAGCGCAGCAATCTGCGTGTAAGGACCTTGGGCGCAATGGCCAAGACCGGGCCATCACGCCTAAGGCCGCTTACACTCCGACTTCCAACCGCGCCGGCTCGCGCTCACACAAAAAAAGACCCACTCAGTTTCCCGAGTGGATCTTTTTCAACGAACCAAGAATTAAAGCTTGGTAACGTTAGCAGCCTGAGGGCCACGATCAGATTGTTCTACATCGTAGGAAACAGCCTGACCTTCGTCAAGACTCTTGTAGCCTTCGCCGTTGATGGCGCTGAAGTGTACGAAAACGTCTTGGCCGTCTTCACCAGTGATGAAGCCGTAACCCTTATCAGCGTTGAACCATTTAACTGTACCTTTTTGCATGAAAGTGAATCTCCTTTTCAAAACTAACAACAACAGACAACCGTAATCCTAAAAAGGAAATTCATGTTACATGATGTTTCCCGTTCAAGTATTACCATGAACAGAGTATAACACGTTCAGCAAGAAACACCTAATTTATTTTCGAATTTCTGGCAAATTTATTTGCGATCGGTTAATTGCCACGAGTGGTGTAGACCAAATCGGATCCGGCCAACTACATGCCTTGTGCATACATGGCATCAGCCACTTTCAAGAAGCCGGCGATGTTGGAACCTGCCTCGTAATCACCTGGAACCCCATATTCGGCGGCAGCATCGGCACTGGCTTTGAAAATATGCTGCATAATCTCGTGCAGCTGACCGTCAACCGTGTCGAAGCCATCGCTTAAACGCCGCGAATTTTGGCTCATTTCGAGTGCGGAAACTGCCACGCCGCCAGCATTGGCCGCTTTGGCCGGACCGTATAAAATGTCGTCATGCTGATAAGCCGCAATGGCATCCGGATCACTGGGCATGTTGGCGCCTTCTGCCACGGCGATCACGCCTGCAGCCTTAAAGCGCTTGGCCTGCGCTCCATTAATTTCATTTTGGGTGGCACACGGCAAGGCCAGATCAAACTTAAGCGCTGCGTCCCAAACCGAACCTTCATAATATTTGGCGCCGTCAACCCGCTCGGCATAAGTTTTGATTCTGCCACGTTCTACTTCTTTAATTTGCTTGACAGTGGCAAGATCGATCCCATTTTCATCCACCACGTAACCATTTGAGTCGGAAACCGTGAGCACTTTAACCCCCAGTGCTTCAGCTTTTTGAGCAGCATAAATGGCAACATTACCAGCACCGGAAATGACCGCCCGCTTACCGGCAAGCGTTTCGCCATTAGCCTTGAGTAATTCATCCGTATAATAGATCAAGCCATAACCGGTAGCCTCCGTGCGCGCCAATGAGCCGCCATAACTGAGACCTTTGCCGGTTAAAACGCCGCGTTGTGCCCCTTTAAGTCGCTTGTATTGACCATATAGGTAACCGATTTCCCGTGCGCCAACGCCAATATCCCCAGCTGGCACATCCAGGTCCGGCCCGATGTATTTGCTCAGCTCGGTCATGAAGCTTTGACAAAAACGCATGATTTCCGCATCCGACTTACCTTTGGGATTAAAATCAGCCCCGCCTTTTGCCCCACCGATTGGCAAGGTCGTCAGGCTATTCTTGAAGATCTGTTCAAAGCCCAAAAATTTCACGATACTTAAATTGACTGACGGATGTAACCGTAAGCCGCCTTTGTATGGACCGATGGCTGAATTGAATTGCACCCGAAAGCCGCGGTTCACTTGGATTTGGCCTTGGTCATCCTGCCACGGCACGGCAAATTGGATGGCCCGTTCCGGTTCAACCAAGCGTCCAAGAATGTTTGCTTTCATATATTCAGGATATTTTTCAAAAACGGGGACAACGGTTTTTAAAATGGTTGTCGCTGCTTCCAAAAACTCCGGCTGGTGCGGATCGCGTTGTTTGAGCGTTGCGAGAACCGATTCGACATAAGCTGTTGCTGAAGTCATAAATACCCACCTTTCTAAAAACGGTAACAAGTGTTGTTTTAAGGTTAACAGAAAAATGGCAGTTTGATAAGAATTTTCTTCATGTGCCCTCAGCCAGATTAACTGTTATTGTAAAATTTCTCTCGGTTAAGCGATAGGAAAGGATGATAAAACTATAAGTAATAGAAAGCAAGAGCTGGCGGAGCGGTGGCGGGCTCAGTGGTGAAATTGGTCTTAAGCGGAGTGGGCTTCTCCGCTTTAGACCAAGGCCGAGCTTCGAAACCGCGGTCTTTGCGGGTTCGAAGTCGTGCCCACCACTCTAGCTGCGCGGTCGCCAGCCATCACCACCGCGGAGCCAGCTCGGAGTATCGGAAATCACTTAATTAGAGTAGAACCGAGAAAAAGTTGACCATAACAGATTAAGTGTTTATCAAGCTGAAAGCCTACACCTCTGTTACAATGAAATCGGATACATGTTACCTATTTGATTGTTTGGACACTGCTATCGTCCAATCGTTGCGTGAAGCGGCTACCTGTCAAGGAGGGGTTTAGGATGCAACATAGCGGAAATATTATTTTAATTGGTGACGGCGCTATCGGTTCGAGCTTTGCTTTTAACTGTTTAACGACCGGCGTTGGTCAAAGCCTGGGCATTATTGACGTCAATGAGAAACGAGTACAAGGCGATGTGGAGGATCTTTCGGACGCGCTGCCGTATACGTCCCAAAAGAATATCTATGCAGCGAGTTATGAAGACTGCAAATACGCCGATATCATTGTGATCACGGCTGGCATCGCGCAAAAGCCCGGTCAGACCCGACTGGAACTGTTGTCGATCAATGCCAAAATCATAAAAGAAATCACGCACAATATCATGGCCAGTGGTTTTAATGGTTTTATTCTCGTTGCCTCAAACCCGGTCGACGTGCTCGCGGAATTAGTGCTGGAAGAATCGGGGCTGCCGCGTAACCAAGTACTAGGCTCAGGTACAGCGCTGGATTCAGCCCGTCTGCGTTCGGAAATCGGCTTGCGTTACAATGTGGATGCGCGCATTGTCCACGGCTACATCATGGGCGAACATGGCGACTCCGAATTTCCGGTTTGGGATTACACCAATATTGGCGGCAAACCGATTCTCGATTGGATTCCCAAAAATCGCCAAGCAAGTGATTTAGCTGAAATCAGCCACCGCGTTAAAACTGCCGCATATGGCATCATTGAAAAGAAAGGTGCTACTTTCTACGGAATCGCCGCTTCGCTCACCCGCCTGACCAGTGCCTTTTTGAATGACGACCGGGCAGCATTCGCGATGTCGGTCCATCTTGACGGTGAGTATGGTTTGTCAGGTGTCTCCATTGGGGTACCGGTTATCCTCGGCGCAAACGGCTTAGAACGTATCATCGAACTTGATTTAAACGCGGAAGACCACAAACGCCTGGCTGACTCTGCTGCCATTTTGAAAGATAATTTAAAGAAGGCACAGGAAGCCTAGAACACAACCCATCGTCAGTATTTTTTCAGCAGGTACGCATGACAATCAAAATCGGCTTGACAGAGAATGCTAATTGTCTCTGTCAAGCCGATTTTTACTTTGCGTATGAACTTTCCTGTACGCGCTCACTCATGTTGCCTGCCGTAGCTTCACATGCAACTTCACTCGTCCGACTTTGCTTGCTCCAGTGCTTCCGTCTCCTTTTCAACTTCGGAGCCTTTGGTTAATGCCGAGTGTCGCATGCCATAAAGGAAGTAGATCGCACAACCGATTAGGAACCAGACGCCTGAATACAGCTTTGCCTGAATGTCCAATCCGAGAAAGACGACCAGCGATCCGAGAAAAGCAACCGCTGGCAACACTGGGTAAAATGGCATCCGAAAACGTGGCTTGGCAATGTCCTGCCCCTCACGCGGACGCAAACGGTAAATGCCAAGCGTGACAAACATGAATGCGATCAAGGTACCCGCAGAAATTAACTGGGCAAGAAACGCAAATGGAAAGAACGCACCGATAATAACGCCAATAGTGATGAGCACCGCCAAAGCCCGATTCGGCAACTTGCGGCTATTCAATTTTCCTAAACCATGCGGCAACATCCCGTCACGCCCAAAACTGTAAAGCAGCCGTGAGCCCGCCATCGCCATGCCGATGAGCGCCGTGAACATACCTAAAACCGCAATGCTTTCGACAACGGTTGCGACCACTGCATGACCTGAGTGGCGCAACGCCCAGCCGACCGGTTCTGCATTGTTGGCGTAATCTTGATATGGAAACATCCCCAACAAAACCAGTCCCACCGAAACGAATAAGAAAACGGCAATCAAGAGTGACCCTAAAATTCCCCGCGGCATCGTTTTCTCCGGATCAATCGCTTCAGCCGAATTAGCCGCAATCGAATCAAAACCGATATAAGCCAAGAAAATCATGGAGACGCCGGCATAAATACCCTGCCAGCCTCCAAATGGTGTGCCATCCGCGTTAAGATGATACGCCGGGAAGAACGGATGGAAGTTTTCTGGGTGAATCGCGGTTAACCCCACCACAAGAAATAGCAGGATCGCCAGCACTTTCATGACAACGAGAATATTTTCGACTCGCGCAGCACTGGACACGCCGCGCGACAACAAAATCCCGACCAGCAGCATCACCACCACGGCAACCAAATCAACAATGCCTCCGTTAGTACCAAAAGGATGCGCCAAGGCCGCGGGAAAATTCACCCCGATCGTCGCCAATAAGCCGCGAAAATTAGCCGATAAGCCAGACGCAACAAAGGCCACGGCAATAAAGTACTCAGCTAACAACGCCCAGCCGGCAATCCACCCGAAGAATTCACCGAAAACAACATTAATCCATGAATAAGCCGACCCGGCAAATGGCATGGCAGCTGACATTTCAGCGTAGGCAAATGCCACCAGTCCGGCAACCAGCGCCGCAATCAGAAAAGAAATTGACACTGCTGGCCCGGCATGTTTAGCCGCAACGACCCCAGGTAATGTAAAGATCGATGCGGAGACAATGGTACCAACGCCTAGCGCCAGAAAATCACGCACGCGCAAGACCCGCGGCAAATGCGAGTCTTTGTCTTCATACACACTTGGATCTTCTTTGCGAAATAATCGTTGCCATACTTTCCCCATTGGAACCTCCGTTGACTTGTTTATGCTCTTTTTACGTATTTTGGTAAAAAACCCATGAAAAATAGGTTAGCACATTTCAGTAAGACTGGAAAGCGCTGTGTTTTTAATGACATTTGTTATCACAACATTGAATGCTCGCCAGCCAAGTTTCCGGAATGATGAGCCGCCAAATCTTAAGCTTTTTTAAGCAAACAAAAACTGCCTAAGCGTGGTCTGAACTCACTTAGCCAGTTTCCATTTGCCTATTAACGATGCATGGCACCTATCAACAGGGTAAGCATTCATGAACATTTGTAGCTGCTGATCATTTATCATCTTCTGCCACAGGCGCAACGGACTTAAGCTTCTGTTTGCCTGCCGCCTTCACAGCAGCACGCATGTTAACCGGGTGACCTTCACGCCGATCATCCGCGTATTCCGCCGTGGCCGTGAACAGTAAATCTGACGCAGAGTTAACCGCCGTTTCAACTGAGTCTTGTACGACACCGATGATAAAACCAATCCCAACGACCTGCATGGCAATATCATTTGAAATGCCAAAAAGCGAAGCCGCCATTGGAATCAGGAGCAATGACCCACCGGCAATGCCCGATACGCCGGTTGCCGAAATGGCTGACAGGAAACAAAGCAACAAGGCGAGGAAAATGCTGACATGAACGCCCATTGTATTAGCGGTGGCCAAGGTCATAATCGACACGGTAATGGCCGCCCCGCCAGAGTTAGCTGAGCCGCCCAGTGGAATAGAAATAGCATAACTATCTTTATTCAAGCCCAAATCTTCCGAAGCTTTGAGGTTAATCGGAATGTTGACGGCGCCACTACGCGTGAAAAAGGCCGGAATCCCACTGACTTTTAACGTCCAAAACGTCAGCGGATAAGGATTTTGCCGCGTCAGCAACCAAACCATGAACGGATAAACGACCAGATAGACAAACACCATAGTCGCCACCAGCAAGATCAGCAGTTGTCCATAAGCCATGACCCCTCTAACGCCGGTCTTACTCAATGATTCATGCAATAAGCCAACAATCCCAAACGGTGCAAACTGGATGACATTTTGCGCTACTGAGCTGACGGTCTCTGCCAGCTCGGTCACCACTTTTTTGGTCGTGGCACTCGTCAAACGTAAACCGGAGCCGATCAACAACGACCAGAACAAAATAGCGAGATAATTACCTTCAACCAACGCTGAAATCGGATTCGCCACAGCATTGGTCAATAACCCGGTCACAACCGTTCCTAAATCCTTAGGCGCACTTTCGGCAATCTTCATCGCCCCCGGTAACACCAGCTTGATGGGGAAAAGATACGAAACGACAACAGCTGCCACCGAAGAAAGTGATGTGGCACTTAAGTAAAGGACAATGACAGTGCCAAAATGGTTTTTCGATCCCGAGCGATATTTGGAAATAGCGGACATAATCAGTAAGAAAACAAGCAACGGCGCGATTGCCTTCAACGCGCCAACAAACAGCTTGCCTAAAACATCGATAAAGGACCAGGAGGGCACCAATACCCCTAACACTGCCCCAACCACGATTCCGATCACAATTTTCAGAATCAGCGACACATCTTTGTACCGTTTATACATTTCTGGCCCCTCCTCCATATAAAAATTAATATTTAATGAGAACACTTCTTAGTGTGCCTGAATCTTTGACCAACTGCAAGTTATTTTTATCGATAACACTGCAAATCTTTTGTTAGTCCGACTTTCATCAATCCAAACAAAAACACCGACGTCAAAATGGCATCGGTGTTTTTACTTAAGACCAAAGTTAAACCATGTTTTCGTCATCAAACGAATGATTACTCAAGTGAACACATGCTTAACCTTATCAAATATTATTCAACTGTTTTACCTAAACGCTTCTTCTTAGGTGCTGCTTTTGCGGCATTCGCATCCGCATCTTTGTAGCCAAAAAGGTAAACCAGTGTGAATGCTGCAACCAAAGTGACAAGTGATGCAATCCAGAAAAACCAGATGTTGTTCGGATTGTGAGCCCAGCCTGGTGCTACGAATGAAGGTGCACCTAGGAAACTGCCGGTAAAACCGTACATGTTGACATTTAATAAGCCGTTGACCAAGCCACCAATTGCGGCGCCGATGCTTGAAAAGATGAAGACACGGCCATATTTCAAGTTAACCCCGTACATAGCTGGTTCGGTAATCCCGCAGCAAGCACTGATAAAGGCGGAAATTGACAGACCTTTTAAGGCCGGATTGTGCTTGGTCTTAACCCAGACTGCCAATGCACCGGCACCTTGGGCAATCATGGAAATGGATACGATCCCATTCAGCACGGACTCGGGATGTGCCGATGACAATTGCGCGGTGATGACCGGAATGACGGCCCAGTGCAATCCGAAGATAACCAGAACTTGATAGAAGCCGGCGATAATGGCATCGGAAACCATCGGCGTTAAGCTGAGTAATGCCTGAATACCAGCTGTGATGCCATTAGACAGAACCGTGATCAGTGGCCCAACCGCCAAGACAACTGTCATACCAACCAAGAAGATTTCGACTAATGGTGTGAAAATCATGCGCAGTACCAGCGGCATCCAACTCTTAATCCACGGCTCGATTTTTGCCGCCATCCACGCTGCAAAAATCATCGGGAAAATGGAATACGTGTAATTGGCAATGTGCACCGGCAAGCCGAAGAAGTTCGCGTTGATGCCCATGCCTAACACTGTGCCGGTCACTTTGCCAGCAGTGGCGATTTTAGCAATTGACGGATAAATCAGGAACGCTCCGATAATTCCGACAATAACCGGATCCGATCCGAGTTTCTGGGCAGCGGTGAAGCCGACAATGACAGGTAAGAAGTAAAAGGCTGCATCGCCCATCGCATTAATAATTTCATAAGTTGGATTTGTGGTTTTCAGACCGCCCCATGTTGTTAAAATGTTCAAAATCCCTTTTAACATCCCGCTTGCGGCTAAGAGTCCGATAACTGGAATCATAGAACCGGTAATCGTCCCGATCAACGCTTGCGCCCAGCGTTTGATCGTACCAAGCGCACTGGTATCTTTTGCCTCCGCTTGGGTTTCTTGAATGGCCTTGGCAGTTCCTTCTGCATTCGAATAACCGGGGCCGAGTTGTTTAATCACTTCATCGTAAACATCCGTCACGGCTTGGCCAATGACAACCTGATACTGACCATTCGCCCGCGCAACATCGATAACGCCCGGAATGTTACGCACGGTGTCATCATCCGGTTTTTGTTCATCTTTTAAATAGAACCGCAAGCGCGTGATACAGTGAATCAAACTGTTGACGTTTTGGGCGCCACCGACATCCGCAATGATTTGCCGCGCTGTGGCCGCATATTTGCTTTCGTTCTTCGGTGCTGCCGGTGCTTGTTCAACCGCGGCCGCTTTAGGTGTCATCACCGCAACTTCTTCGCCGCGCTTGACTTCGCCGGGCGTCACGTCCAGCTGATCAACGACTTCCTTCGTGTTGGTAATCGCGACAATGACCGTGGTCTTCTTGCCAGCTTTTTTGATTGCATCCAAGTCCATAGACCCAATCACATCACCGGCTTTAACCCGTGCATCCATCGCCGTATCAATTTCAAACGGCGCGCCTTTGAGTTCGACCGTATCAATCCCTAAATGAATTAATAACTCGGCGCCATCATCGGCTTTGATCCCGATTGCGTGCTTGGTATCGGCAATCATCATGATCCGTCCATCGACCGGTGCCGCAATTTGGCCATCGGTTGGCTCAATGCCAAAACCGTCACCCATCATTTTTTGTGAAAAGACTGGATCGGAAACATCGGTAATGGCCATCGCCAATCCGGAAACCGGCGCCATTAAGTGCAATTTCTTTGTCATTGCTTATTCCCCCTTATCTGACTGCAACAATGCAATCGTTGCGTATGGTGGCAACGTCATGGTTGCAGTTGGTGTTAAATCTGCTTCATTGGTTATCAAAACGCGTGCATGCTGGAAACGTGGCGGTAGCGGTACCGTAATGGCTTTATCACTGAAATTATTCAGTACCAGCAAGTGGACATCGCCAGCAACTCGTTCGTAAGCGTACAAGCGATCAATTTCAGTCCCAAAAGGCACATAACTGCCATCGCTGATCACTTGATACTGCTTGCGTAACGCGATCAATTTTTGATAGAATCGGAAAATTTCACCATGCGCCAGCTCAGCTTTGACATTAATTTCGCGCTGATTGGTTGGCCGCAACCACGGTGTTCCTGTGGTAAATCCGGCGTTGGCCGTGTCATCCCACTGCATTGGCGTCCGGCTATTGTCCCGCGCCTTGGCCACAATAATGGCAAACGCTTCTTGTTCGGACTTACCCGCTTTCAGTAATGCCTGATAAGCATTTTTGGCTTCAACATCGACATAATCGGCCATCGAATGATAATGCGGATCGGTCATGCCGATTTCCTCGCCCATGTAGATGTATGGTGTCCCGCGACTTAGGTGAATCGCGGCAGCTAGCATTTCGGCACTTTTAACGCGATATTGGCCAACATCACCAAACCGATTAAGCGCACGCGGCTGATCGTGATTATTCCAGAAAAGCGCTTGCCAGCCGCCGCCTTGATCTAACTGTTGACCCCAAGTGTGCAAAATGTTGCGCAGTGCCTTGAAGTCGTACGGCATTTTGCTCCACTTTTCACCGTTCTTATAATCCGTTTTCAGATGGTGAAATTGGAAAACCATTGATAACTCGTGATTTTCCGGCTTGGTATAGGCGATTGAGTTCTTAATGGTGGTCGAACTCATTTCGCCTACCGTGACGCTATTTGGATCCTGGCCAAAACTGTTGGCGGCTAGCTCCTTGATATAATCCTGAACAATCGGTGTATCCGTATATAATGTTTTGCTTTCGACTTCCGGTGGCGCATCAACCAGCTGATTTGCCTTGCCAATGACGTTGAGCACATCAAAGCGGAAACCGTGAACCCCTTTGGCGCGCCAAAAATTAATAATAGCGGCTGCTTCTTGACGGACGGCTGGATTATGCCAATCGAGATCAGCTTGGCGACGTTCGTATAAATGTAAATAATAATTGCCAGTGTCGCCAAATGGGGCCCAAGCCGGACCGCCAAACTTGCTTTCCCAGTTAGTCGGCAAGCTGCCATCTGGCTTTGGTGGTCGAATGTAGTAATAATCCTGATAGTGCTTGTCGCCAGCTAAGGCTTTTTGGAACCAGACATGTTGCGTGCTGGTATGATTGAGCACCATGTCCAACATGATGTCGATCCCGGCAGCTTTAAGTTTTTGCGCCAACTCTTCAAAATCAGCCATCGTTCCAAACCGCGGATCGATTTGCCGATAATCAGCCACATCATAGCCGTTGTCATATTGCGGCGACACAAAGAATGGGTTGAACCAGATCATATCGATGTGCAGTGCCTTGAGATAATCGATCTTTTCAATGATGCCGCGTAAGTCGCCGACACCATCACCATCGCTATCGTAAAACGACTTGGGATATAACTGATAAATAACTTTCTTATGAAACGCCATCATAACCTCCTTGTCCTTGCTTTTAACAAAAGTAAGAACTGCCAGCGTTTACGGTCGGATCCGGCGAGCAAAATCATGAAACTTAAAACGATCTGCCCGGTGACGTGATTCCGTATATTGAAACTTCGTGGTGTCCGTCAAACTGCTGCAACTGCGTACCACGACCACGACTGCAGATGGTGGTATTTTCAGATACCGTTGATCTTCTTCCGTTGCCGTTTCAACCGTAATCTCCTTGGTTGCATAGGCAATGGTCAACCCCACCGGTCCTTCAAGATAAGCATATAGTGAGTCTTTAGCCACCGACTCCGGAATCGGCGGCACGACTTTAGGATCGAGGTAATCAATATCAATGATGTCTGGCTCATTTTCCAAATACCGCACCCGCTTCAGTAGGCGCATCTGTTTGACTTCTACCGTTGGATCCACATCTTTGAACGACTTGGCTGGCAATGTTGCAAAGTGATTGGTTAAAACCACCGTTCGCGTCTGTAAGTGAAATTGCGCGGCTAATTCGGCATAACTGACCACGCCGGAAACCGGAAACACGTATTCCTGCCGGTTGATAACCGTTGACCCTTTGCCTTTTTGCGATTGAATAAAGCCATCATCCTTAAGCAGCCGCAACGCTTTACGTACCGTGTCACGTGATGCCTGATACATGTCTTGCAGCGCACTTTCGCTTGGCAGCAATGAGCCGGTAGCATATATTTCTGCTTCGATCTTATCCTTCAGATCCTGATAGATAGCATCGTACTTGCGCATTGTTTTTCCTCCAGTAACCGTTTTCACTTACAATGCTTATTCTACTTGTACGTACAGGTATGTCAACAAAAAACGCTTGAAAGCTTAAATTTAAATGTAGAAAAGCTTCACAATGCTTATATGGCAACGTTTTTAAACCAAAAAAAGATCCACATTTGTGTGTGGATCAAATTTTGCTTATTATTTCGATACATATGATTTTATATATACGGTAAGTATCATCATCGAAAACGCTCTTAAGGCCTTTTCCATTAACCATCTTTTAATGCCTTAAGTTAACCTGTACGTCATGACTACCAAACTTTATTCCGTAACATCCTTAACTTGGGTGTCCGCAAACTGGTGCCGAATACGAATCGACAATCCCAAGGCAATCAGTTCAAGGACAATAAAGATCATCAAACTGACACTATAATTGTGGAAGTACTGCTCGCTAAAGCTCAGCAGTGTTGGTCCGGCAACCCCTGCCGCTGCCCAGGCAGTCAGTACGTAGCCATGAATGGCGCCGAGTTGTTTGGTACCGAAAACATCGCCAAGATAAGCTGGAATAACCGAGAAGCCCGCGCCATAACACGACATTATCAAGCAAAGTGCGATGCCAAAAAGCAGTGGTGAACGCAAGACTAAGATACCTGCCAGCATCGCGACATCAACGATAAAGATCAGGGTGTAAGTCAGTGGGCGCCCGATTAAATCAGACAACGTAGCCCATGCGAGCCGGCCGAAACCGTTAAATAAGCCGACAACACCGACCATCACTGCCGCTGTGGTTGCCGACATCCCGGTTTGCTGCTGAGCCATGGGTGATGCGACCGCCACTAAGCCAATGCCACAGGTGATGTTAATAAAAAACATCAGCCACAGATACCGAAAAGATCGGGTTTTGACCGCTTCGTTCGCCGTCATAGCTTTTCCGGTCAGACTCACACTTTTGGCAAGATCGGCTGCCGGTACTTCATGAGGATGCGGCTTGCGGATTACCTGTGCAGATCCCAGCATAATTACCATATAAACCGCGCCTAAAACATACATTGTTGCGACAACACCCAGATTTGCAATCAGCTGCTGGGCAACTGGACCCGTCAGCATCGCCGCAAATCCAAAGCCCATAATCGCCATGCCGGTTGCCAATCCGCGCTTATCCGGAAACCAGGCAATAATCGTTGAAACCGGCGTCACATAACCGGCACCTAAGCCCAGACCGCCAATCACACCATAACCGATATAAAGCAACGGTAACGAGTGAATCTGAACGGCTAAACCGGTTAGCAAAATCCCCGAGCCATACAAGAGCGCTGCCACAGTGCCCGTCAACCGTGGTCCAAAGCGCTCAACCAGTCGGCCCATGAACGCCGCGCTCATACCTAGAAAAAAGATGGCAATGCTAAACGCAATCGTAACTGCTGATAATGCCCAGCCCGTTTGTTTAGCAATTGGACCGGTGAAAACACTCCACGCATATACCGAGCCGATCATCAAATGCAACAAAATACCGCCAAGTGCCACTAAATATCTACGCTTGCTCATTGGTTACCTCCACGATGCTTTTTTATCAGTTCAATGCCGACCATTGTTCTGATATAACAAGCGTATCATAAGATTTGAATTTAAGATAGCCACCGTAACCGTTTCATATACGAATGATAATAAAAAAGACTCCAAAAAAGTTCGGAGTCTTAAAGCTGCTATTCAAAGACCATCTGATTGTGATATAACTCGGCATAAAAGCCATTTTGTGCTAACAATTGTTCATGATCGCCTTCCTCAATAATTCGGCCGTCCCGCAACACGACGATTTTGTCTGCATTTAGAATCGTCTTCAGTCGATGGGCAATAACAAAACTTGTTCGACCCTGAATCACATTATCCATCGCCGCTTGGATCTTAGCCTCGGTCACCGTGTCAACATTGCTGGTAGCCTCATCAAGAATTAATAGCCGCGGATCAGTCAAAATAGTCCGCGCAATCGACATAAGTTGCTTTTGCCCGGCAGAAAAGACACTTTGCTCATCCGACACAAACGTATCATAACCATCTGGCAAACTCATAATGAAGTCATGAATATTCGCTTGCTTGGCGGCTGCTTCTACCCGGGCTTGATCAGCAGTCGGATCACCGAAGCGAATATTATCGCGAATAGTCCCGGAAAACAGCTGCGGATCCTGCAACACAATCCCGACATTTTGCCGCAGTGATGCCAATTTAAAATTGCGTACATCCACGCCATCAAAAGTAATCGCGCCAGAATCCACATCGTAGAACCGATTCAACAAATTCATAACCGTCGTTTTCCCACTGCCAGTCGGACCGACTAACGCCACCATCTCGCCTTTTTCGACTTTGATCGTGACCCCGTGCAGGATTTCTTTGCCCGGAATGTAACTAAAATGCACGTTATCAATCAGCAGTTCATGTTTCAGACCATCAAGGGTGCGGCCATTTTTGGGATCGACTTCATCCGGCTGTTCGCGAACTTCGGTAATTCGCCGCGCGCCGGTGATGGCCAACTGGATCATATTGAATAAGCTGGTCAACTGGACAATTGGCTGATAATATTGCTGGGCATAATTGACAAACACCACAACCATTGCCAACGCAGCCCCTTGACTCAAGGAGCCATTCAGCGCCAGCCAAGATCCGGCGAAAATCACAATCGCCGTATTCAGCAACGACAAACCCATCAACAACGGATTCAAAATGCCGCTCCAGATCTGGCCGCGTAAATTCGACTTGCGCACCGCCGCGTTATAAGGTTGGAAGCCCGCCACACTTTCTTGCTGCAACCCATTCGTAATCAGCATTTTCTGGCCGGTAATTTGTTCGTTGATATAGCCATTCAGTCGGCCAATATCGTCTTGTTGGCGATCAACCGACACACTCGCCTGATGCATCACGTAGGCAGATAACCCGATTGCGACCGGCGTTGAGGCCATCGTGATCCACGCAAGGGTCGCGTTCTGCGTAAACATCATCCAGATAATCCCGATAAACTGAGCGCCACTTAGAAAGATTTCAATCAACGCCTGATTCATCGCATTGAAAATATTGTCCAAGTCACTCGTAAACCGCGAGAGAATGTCGCCATCACTATGACTGTCAAAATAGCGCACTTTCATCCGTTGCATTTTCCGAAACAATCCAACCCGCATCGTTCCAGTGGAATAACCGCTGATTTTTGACAACAGTAAGCTCGAAATTAAGATAGAGGTCGCATCAATCACATACAGTAAGACGAAAATAGCCAACGTGTGGTTAAACGCCGCAAACGATGCCTGGGCGCGAGTCGCCGGATTCATCCACTGTTGCACATAAACGGTCAGTTCTTCAATCGCCCGCCCCATATATGTCGGCGCGACAACAATCGCCCAAGTAGAAATCGCGATTAAAATCGTCGTAATCAAAAATTCTAACCAATACGGTCGCAAATAATGCGCGTAAAATTTACCTGCGTTTTTCAAGTCTTTCATGAGCTACACCCCCTCTTCCAATGCCTTCTGGGTGGCATAAATTTCTCGATAAACCCGATTATGCTGCACCAGTTCGTGATGGGTGCCACTACCAACCAAACGCCCGTCATCAAGCACCAGAATACGATCGGCTTTAATAATGGAACTGATTTTTTCAGCAATAATAATCGTCGTTGTATGCTTCAATTCATGCGCCAAGGCCTCTTGAACCAATTTCTCCGACCGCGCGTCCAGAGCCGATGTTGCATCGTCCAAAATCAAAATCTTCGGATGACCGATCACCCCGCGCGTAATCGAAAGGCGTTGCTTCTGGCCACCGGAAAAATTCGACGACCGTTCTTCAACTTCCGCGTTGTATGTCTGCGGCAGCCGTTCGATAAATTCAGCCGACTGCGCCACCCGAGCCGCCCACTTCATCGCTGCCAAGTCAGCATTAGGATTGCCTTGCTGCAGATTTTCGGCAATCGTGCCGGAAAAAAGCGTCGAGCGTTGCAACACATACCCGACCGTCTTGCGCAAATCCGTTTCAGTGACGGCACGAACATCATGCCCGCCGACTTTAACGATTCCGGTATCCGGATCAAACAACCGCGGAATCAGCTGTGCCAAGGTCGTTTTACCGCTACCGGTCGCCCCGACGATGCCAATCATTTCCCCTGGCTTAACCGCAAAATCGATATCTCGAATCGTCGGCTTTTCATCACCTGGATACGTAAAAGTCACATCGTCAAACTCAACGGATCCGTCTAAATCGCGCTGCGGTCCATCGACAAACGTCATACTTGGCTTAGTATCCATAACCTCATGAATTCGCCGCAAAGAAACCAGCGCCCGCGATGCAAACGTCAGCATAAATCCGCCGTTGATAATGGCAAACAAAATCTGCATCAGGTAGTTGATAAAACTGGTAATGGCCGCTAAATTGCTCGGCTGACTGGTAATATTTTGGCCAATAAGCCAGATACTCAACGCCATGGCTAAATTGGCAACCAGAAAGAAGGCTGGCATCAATAATGCAAACAGATTACCGATCTTAACACTGACATCGCGCATTTCGTCACTTGATTCGGCAAATGTTTTCGTCTGGTTAGCCCCTTGCACAAATGACTTAACCACCCGCATGCCCATTAAGTTTTCCCGCGCCAAGGTATTGACCCGCTCAATTAATTGCTGCATACGGCCAAAGTATTTGCCCATATGACTAAATGAAAAGAAGCTGACGCCAAACAACAGCACCATCATCACGGCAATCACCCACCACAATTGCGGCAAAGTGACAATCGCAAGAATAACCGCCCCAATAAAGAGAATCGGAATCCGGGTAACCTGCTGGAAAAAGCCCATGATAATCTGCTGAACCTGATTGATATCATTGGTCATGCGCACAACCAGATTGGACGGTGAAAACTTCTCCACATCCGCATAAGCCAGACTTTGAATTTTGGCATACTCGTCTGCGCGTAAATCCGTCGCCACACCTAACGCCACACGTGCCGAATAGATCGTGTTGACAATCCCGCCAACAATGCCGACAATGGCTAGCCCAATCAAATACAGGCCATTGACCCAGACCGTTTGCTTATCATTTTTCATAATGGCATTCATGATAATCTGCAACAAATGCGGCTGCCAAAGCGTCGCAAAAGCCACGACAAAAATCGCGACAACCGACCAGATCGCGTCCCAACGATATTTTTTGATATATGGAAATAGTACCTTCATTTCTTTTTCCTCCGATGACTTGTCCTAATAGCTTACCGCAAAATGGAAGACAAGTCAGGGTAAATGCCCGGTTATATAGTTATCAATTTGAGTATCAATTAAGAACTTCCAACAGCAATGTGAGTGGTCACCATGTTCGAATAGTACGATAGAAAGCAAGAGCTGGCGGAGCGGCGATGGGCTCAGCTGTGAAATTGGTCTTAAGCGGAGTGATCTTCTCCGCTTTAGACCAAGGCCGAGCTTTGAAACCGCGCATTTTGCGGGTTCAAAGTCGTGCCCACCGCTCTAGCTGCGCGGTCGCCAGCCTCCACCACCGCGGAGCCAGCTCGGAGTATCGGAAATCACTTAATTAGAGTAGAACCAAGAAAAGTTGACACTTACATAACTAATAAACAACTTGACAACCACCACAATTGTCAGTATGCTAGTCGCAACATTGAAATGCGGAAAGATGAGTAGCTGTTCATTTTTTGTTTAGAGAGTGTCCATTTTGGTGAAAGGACATCTAAAAATGCCAGCGAATATGGTCTTGGTGATGCAGGTGTGCCGAGCAATGGCAAAGCACACATGGGGACGCCCATTATTGCGTTAGGTCTCACAGTGAATACTGTCGGACTGATTGAGGAAAGTTGTGTGAGCAGCTTTCAAACCAAGGTGGTACCACGGTAAGCCGTCCTTGGCCCAGACAAGCTATGTCTGGGCTAAGGACGGCTTTTTTGTTTTCAAATGTGCCGTACGCCTAAGTGACCGCATCTTTTGGCAAGGTTTTTGATAAAAGCTGACATGGTTGGCTAATTTGCACAGCTGATCAGTATTCGTTTCCACAGCACTGACTTTTAACGCGTTCACCGGTGCAGAAACCGGCTCACGCTCATTTACCTGGGAGGATTTTTATGACAACAACGATTATCGGCTACCCACGCATTGGCGAACATCGCGAATTGAAATTTGCAACCCAAAAATATTTCAAGCATCAAATTTCTGCCCAAGACTTGCAGGAAAAAGCTCAAGCACTGCGGAAAGCTCACTGGGAAACCATTCAAGCTGCTGGAATTGATCAGATTCCAACCGGTGACTTTTCATTTTTCGATAACACTTTGGACGTTGCAAATCTTTTAAACATTGTACCCAAGCGCTACCAAGACCTGAACTTATCACCGCTTGACACCTACTTTGCCCAAGCGCGTGGCTATCAAGGAGAGGCCGGCGATGTTAAAGCGTTGGCGATGAAAAAGTGGTTCAACACTAACTATCATTACTTGGTACCTGAATTCGATCACGATACCAAGATCCAAGTAACGGATTGGCAGCTTTTCGCGCAATTTGAAGAAGCTAAAGCGCTAGGCATTAACGGGCGCCCGACTTTGATTGGACCGTATACGTTACTGAAATTGTCTCGCTTCATTGATGTTGTGCCTGATGACTTTGTAGCCGACCTGATTTCTGCGTACACGACCATCATCGATCGCTTGCATCAAGCTGGAGCTGACTGGGTACAACTTGACGAACCGGCGCTGGTTTATGATCAAACCGATGCCGACCTCGCCTTATTCGAGCGGCTTTATACCCCGATTTTGGCCCAAAAAAAGGCTGCCAAAATCCTGGTTCAGACTTACTTTGGCGATTTAACCGATTCGTTTGACCGTATTCAGAAACTGCCATTTGACGGCTTCGGCTTGGATTTTGTCGAAGGATATGCCAATCTTGATCTGCTCAAACAATACGGCTTCCCAGCGCACGCCACCTTATTTGCCGGAATCGTGAATGGTAAGAATATTTGGCGGACACATTATGCCGATGCCTTGGCAACGATCAAACAATTGGCAACTATTACGGACAAGCTGGTATTAAGCACCTCGACCTCACTCTTGCATGTCCCATATACACTTCGCAATGAAGCCCATCTGAAACCTGAAGAAAAGCAATATTTGGCCTTTGCCGAAGAAAAACTCAACGAATTGCATGAGTTAGATGCCATTTTCCACACCGGCGCGGATCATGCTGCTTATCAAGCCAACGTTGCCCTTTTCAGTAAACCGCGTTATCAGGAAAATAAAGCCTTGAATGCCAAGATTGCCGCTTTGACGCCGGAAGATTACAAACGCACGCCTGAGCGCAAAACCCGACTTGCTATCCAAGCAAAAGAATTCAAACTCCCGCTGCTGCCAACGACCACCATCGGCTCATTCCCCCAAACAGCTGAAGTTCGGCGCAATCGGGCCAAGTTCCGCCGCCACGAAATTACCGAAGACGAATACACCGCCTTCAACCACAAAGAAGAAATCGAATGGCTCAGATTCCAAGAAGAAATTGGCCTGGATGTTCTCGTGCACGGTGAATTCGAACGCAACGACATGGTGGAATATTTTGGCGAAAACTTTGGCGGGTTCCGCTTTACCGATAATGGTTGGGTTCAAAGCTATGGCACCAGGGGCGTTAAACCACCGATTATCTGGGGCGATGTCGTCCGCACCAAACCGATTACCGTTGCCGAAACCGTCTTTGCCCAAAGTCAAACCGATCATCTCGTCAAGGGCATGCTCACGGGCCCAGTCACCATTTACAACTGGTCCTTCCCGCGTGAAGATTTAAGTCAAAAAACCAGTGTAGAACAAATCGCCTTAGCCTTGGAAGATGAAGTGCTTGATCTTGAAAAACATGGCATTAAAATCATCCAGATTGACGAACCGGCTTTACGCGAAAACTTACCGCTGCGCAAAAAAGACTGGTATCCGAAATATCTGGACTGGGCAGTTCCGGCATTCCGGCTGGTTGCCAGCAAAGTAAAACCGGAAACCCAGATTCACACCCATATGTGCTATTCGCAATTTGGCGACATCATTAAAGCAATCGATGATCTCGATGCCGATGTAATCTCCTTTGAAGCGGCCCGCTCCGACTTTAGCCTTTTGGATATTCTAAAAGCCACCCACTTCCAGACTCATGTTGGCCCTGGCGTTTACGACATCCACTCTCCACGAATCCCGTCTAAAGACGAAATTGTGCATATTATCCACGAAATTCTCAAGCGGCTGCCTGCTGACCACGTTTGGATCAATCCAGATTGCGGCCTCAAGACTCGCGATGTCCCTGAAACCAAGGCCAGCCTCATCAACATGGTAGCCGCTGCTAAACAAGTGCGTAAGGAACTTACTCATGAAAATCAGCCAGTGCTTTAAAGATCATCAAGTCATCTCATTTGAAGTGTTTCCCCCGCGTAAAAATGCGACGAACATCGCCATGCGCCCCATCCTCAACACTCTGGACGCGGTTAAAGCCGCCGATCCGGACTTTGTTTCCGTCACATTTGGTGCTAGTGGCAACAAACCGCACATGGGAACCTTGGAAGTGGCTAAGTTGATCAAGAATGAATTCAATCTTGAACCCGTTGCCCATCTTCCTGCTGCCCAACTCACCCGCGCCCAAGTCGATGCTGAGCTGCGTGGGTTTCAGGAAGCCGGCATTGACAACATCTTGGCTTTACGCGGCGACATCCCCAAGTCCGGACGCGTCAGTGAAGACTTCCCTTATGCCTGCAATTTAATCGAACACATTCACCAAGTTGGCGACTTTGACGTTGTCGGCGCCTGTTACCCGGAAAAGCATCCCGAGTCACCAGACGTTGTGAGCGACATTCGCCATCTAAAGGAAAAAGTCGATGCCGGAGCGAGTCAATTGATTAGTCAGCTTTTCTTCGATAATCAGGTTTTCTATCAATTCCGTGAGCGGGCAGCATTAGCCGGCATTAATGTCCCCATTGAAGCCGGGATTATGCCGGTGATTAATGAACACCAAATTGAGCGCATGGCAACAATGGCGGGTGTTCACTTACCCCCGAAGTTCGTCGCCATGATGCAGCATTTTTCCGGTAACAAGGAAGCGATGCGGGATGCCGGTATCGCCTATGCCATCGATCAAATCATTGATCTGCTGGTCCATGGCGTCGATGGTATTCACATTTACACGATGGACAACCCGACCGTCGTTAAACGCATTGCAACCGCTACTCAGACCATCCGTAATGCTTAATCTTCCAAGAGCACACACTCTGCAACCCGTTTTCTTTGCCGTGGTCAGCTAAATCCACGCAAAGAAAACGGGTTTTGTGCGCAAGCGGGAAAACGTTTAAACAACCTTCATTTCAAAATGACTCAGGATCGATGCACAGTCCAAATGATTTTTGACCAAACCTTGCCATTCTCCAGTTAGCCGAATGCTGATGTGAGACCAGAAAGAATGATTAAATTTCATTTGACAAATTGCCATAATTTCGCCATTCTCAAAGTTAACAACTAGTTAAAAAGAAAGGAGATTCATTTGTCGACTAAAAGTATCGTTATCAGTCAGGATCTTTGCGGTGTCGGTCAGGTTTCGATGGGGGTTGCCTTGCCACTTGTGGCCGGCTTGGGTTTAACGCCGTATGTCTTACCCACTGCCTTGCTTTCCAGCCACACTGGCGGACTCGGCGCGAATACCTATCTGGATCTTAGTTCGGAAATGCCCGGTATTCTCAAACATTGGCAACAGCTGCAACTAAATCCTGACGGGATCTACCTCGGCTACTTGGGCCAAGGCGCTGCTGATCAATGGGAACGTTGGCTGCCCAAGTTTCAATCTCACCTCGTCCTCATCGATCCGGTGATGGGCGATGATGGCAAACGTTATAAAGGCTTTGATTCACAGTATGTTGCTACCATGCAGCAATTAGCGCAGCGAGCCACTGTTTTAACCCCAAATGTGACCGAAGCACAACTACTGCTGGATGAACCTTTAACCGCACCTACCGATCCTAAAACGGTGAGCGCCTTGGCCAGACGTCTTTACACCCAATTCAACAGTGCCGTCGTAATCACCGGCGTGCCATACCATAACCAAGTGGCCGTTATCGGGGTGGATGCACAAGGCGGCTCACTTGCACTCGCTCAGCCAAAAGAACCCGGGCATTATTTCGGCACAGGCGATCTTTTCGCCGCTGCTTTGGCAAGTGCCTTGCTAAAAGGACAAACTTTACGTCAAGCTGCAGCGATCGCCATGATTGCCGCGCGGATTGCCATTAAAGCCACTTTGGCTACGAATACCAATCCCAAATATGGCTTGAATTTAACTGGGGTCGTTTCGGCTATTAGTAAAGAACTGCCGTAGAGATTTCGGCTATTGTGGCATTATTTTTTATAAACTAGATCCCACCATAACGCGCTGCCTAGGCCAGGAGTCTGCATTTAATAAGTGCCCTAGCCGTTATGCTCCTATGTTCCGTTTCCTGAACGCGTTGGCACACTTTTTGCTTTCTATAACGCACTCCCCGGCGCAGGAATCTGCGTATAAGGACCTTGGTCGCAATGGCCAAAGACCGGCCATCACGCCTGAGGCCACTTACACTCCGGTTTCTCCCGCGCCGGCTCGCGCTCACTTTTTTTGGAGGTTTTCCCATGCAAGTTTCACGACATTCCTTGAAAAACATTATCTTTACCGGCTTATTTGCTGCCATTAT